>NZ_JBEZDO010000028.1:0-142840 GCF_040648355.1 Nonomuraea sp. NPDC049152
TCAGTTGCACTCGCGTCACGGAACAAGATCTACCGGTCCAGGCCTCACCACGAGGGCGAATCGACAGATTGATCACGACCCAATACGCGCCCTAGATGAGACACCGAGTGCGCGCGATCGGGGAGTCACGCCAACTAGGTGAGACGGAACGGCGAATCACGCCAGGTAGATGAGACGCACGCCAGGTCTCTTGAGATCCCTGGCCACTCTGATCTCGGGCAGAGACTGTGCACGAGGTCGTTAGACAGGACAGCTGCGGGAACTGCACTTCTCGCAAGTTTGGTGCCCATAGCCGCAGCGCAACAGATCGTATTTTCTGATTTTTATTTTCTGGAAAACCATTAATGCTAGGGTCGGCTTGTGACAGCGGAGACAACGGTCGTGACAGAGTGACGCCGTGTGCGCACTGTGGGGCGCCGATCGAGCAGCGCAAGGGCAGGGGTCGTCCCAGGGCGTACTGCGCCGATACCGACTGTCAGGCGGTGGCCAAGCGTGAACGCGAGCTTCGCAGGGCGACGCCGGGGCTCGAAGGTTCGCTGGCCAGGGCCGAGCAGCTGTACGAGCGCATGGAGACGGGGCTGGCCGCCGCGATCGAGCCGCTGGCGCGGGCACTGGCCGAAGAGCTCAGTCCTGCGGGGGTGGAGGCCAAGCTGAGCGCGGTGCAGGCCGAGGCGCACACCAGGGTGGCCATCGCGAGGACGGAGCGGGAGCAGGCGTTCGAGCAGGTACGGCTGGCCCGCGAGGCCGCCGAGCACGCCCGCAAGCAGACCGCGGAGATGCGTCAGGTGGCCGAGGAGGCGCAGGCCGAGCGGGACACGGCGCTGCGTGATGCGGAGACCGCGCGCGAGCAGGCGCTGGCGGCGTTGCGCGAGGCGGCGACCACCGAACGGGTGGCCAAGCAGGCGGCGGTCGCGGCTGAGGGCCGGGCGGGGGAGGCCGAGCGGGCGCGGGATCAGGCGGTCAGGGAGTTGGCCGAGCGGGTGGAGGCGGCCGAGGCGCTGGTGGCGGAGGCGGAGGCGCGGGCCGCGGGGGTCCAGGAAGAGGCGCGGGCCGAGATCGCGAGGGTACGGGCGGACGCGAAGGCCGAGGTCAAGGCCGCTCGCGAGGAGGCCAAGGCGCAGGTCAGGAAGGCTCAGGAGGAGGCGGAGCGGGCGGGGCTCGCCGTACGGCACGCACAAGAGGAGGCGGAGCGGGCGGTCGCGGTCGCGTGGGAAGAGCGCGACGCGGCTCAGAGTAGCGCGGCCCAGGCGACGAAGGCGCGCGAGCGGGCTGAACGAGAGCTCGCTGCTGCGCAGGCACGGGCTGTGGCGGCGGAGGCCGAGCGGGACAGAGCCGCCGGGCGAGCCGAAGCCGAGCGTGACCGGGCTGTTGAGCGGGCGGAGGCCGCCGAGGCACGCGCCGTGCAGGCGGGTGAGGCGAACGCCAGGCTGGCGGCTGAGGTCGAGGCCAGGATCGCGGCGGTCGAGAAGGAACGCGACATGGCGGTGAGGGCTGCTGAGCGGGATCGCGACGCTGCTGTGGCGCGGGCCGAGAGCGAGCGCGACCACGCCGTGGCGGAGGCCGGGCGGGAACGTGACCTCGCCGTGGCGGCTTCGCGGGAGGACGGGGCGCTGGTGGAGGAGCGTGACCGGCTACGCATGGAGTTGCGGCTGGAACAGGCGAGGCTCGAGGACCTTCGCGCCGATCTGGAGGTGGTGCGGGCGGAGGCGGCTCAGCTGCGAGAGCGGGCGGTGGCGGCGGAGCTCCGCGCGGGCGCGCCGAGGGACAACCCTGACGGGGGATGAGTGCGGATCGGCCCGGGGCGGGGGATTGTTGACGTCGCTGCACCCGGTCGCCGGCGTCAAGCGACGCCAGGTCGACAGCGCCCGCATGCGCGCCGCCGCCCGCCGCGACCCGCGACAAGACGAGCTGAGCGGGGCCGGAATACGGCACGAACGGCGGCGGGCACTCGGGCCCCGGGTCACTGACGTCGGCGCATTAGGGTGCGGACGCCGAGGTCGTAGGCCATGGAGCCCAGAGCGAGGACGACGAGGGGCCAGACCAGAGGGGAGTCGGCGGAAACCATACCGGTCAGCAGCGCAGTGCCCACCGAGCTGGTGCTCAGTACGGCAGTGGCGGTGGGGACGCTGGGCACCCGTACGTAGATGGGGCGCTGTGCGCGGTTGGAGTGGTTCACCGGGCACCATCCCGGGTGACGGCGGCCTGGGATCGGGCGGTGTAGCGGTTGCCAAGTCGCTTCAGCTTGCGTCGCACCCGCTCGCCGTACGCTTCCGGGTCGGCGGCGCCCGCGAAGCGGGCCGCTTCTGTCCAGGTGGCGATGGCCGGGTGGGCCCAGGCCATCGCCACGCGGCGCTCGGCCGCGTCGAGCTGTGCGAGGACGGCGTTGATGCGTTCGTCGTCGAAGGCGGCCTCGAAGACCAGATCGTCCATCCGCAGCTCGCCGACGATCAGGTCGCACAGGGTCAGGTTGTCGCCGTACGGGGTCTCCAGGAGGAGCACGCGGGAGCGGCGCACTCGGCGTCGCCAGATCGGCACCAGCTGCCGGTGGGTGGTCTGGGCGTCGGATTTGATGCGGCTCAGCACCGACTGCGCGGCAGAAGCCCAAGCTCAACCCCGACAGGAAGCTCACCTGGTAAAGCTGCACCGCGCCGGCCAGCACACCACCTCCGAACTGGCCGAACGGTACACCGTGGAACGTACAGGCATCAAACCAGGCCAATGGGTAACTGGCGCTGCGCGGTCAGATCAAATAGCCGAGCATTTCAGGCCAAGATCATCGTTAGCGCCAGCCTTTACAAGATCACGCATCGTGGTCGTCAACTCAACGGGTTCGGGCTCCCCCCATTACCACATCAACGATGAGAGCGCAATCATTGCCTTGCTCGTCATGCACTGCAAAGATCGCTCCCCGCCGCTCACCACGTGGTGAGTTCGGCAGCGGGTGTTGTTAGATGCGGACAACTGGCTGTGGCCGATGTGGCTGCTGTTGCCAGTGCAGCAGAGGCAATCGACGAAGTCACGTAGGCACCCCAGGCGCACGGCCGCTACGAGCCCCACTACAACACGGCGGTTATGGATCGGAGCTGCGGTGCAGAGGGCCGCGCGACGGTCCGTGAGCGTCGCTATGCGGAGGCTCTCAGGGGCTCGAGGGCGGCTAGGATGAGGTCGAGGCCGAAGATGAACTCCTCTGCCGGGTCGTAGCCGGCAGCGACGAGCGCCGCGGCGGACTCGTTGAGGTAGGGGAACTCGTCAGGAGGAAGCTGGGGCAGGAAGACGTCCTCGGCCATGTCCGCGAACTCATCGGCGGTGTCGAACGGCAGGCTGGCTTCCTGCAGGGCGAACCCGTAGACGTAGACGTCGAGCAACCAGTTGGCGTGCGTCGCCATCAGAACCGGGAAGCCAGCCCTCCGCAGGCAGGCGGTGACCGCTTCGCGGTGGCGGAGGTGCGCGGGCCCCGGCGATGTCCGCGACTCCATCAGGCCGATCGCCCACGGGTGGCGTGCGAGAACCTGTCGGGCGGATACCGCCCGCCGTCGCATCGCCGACTGCCAGTCGGTCTCCTCGGGCGGGAGCTCGATCTCCTCGAACACGACGTCGATCATGGCGTCCAGCAACTCCTCCTTGCTCGCCACGTAGTGGTAGAGCGACATCGCGCCCGCGCCGAGCGCGCCAGCCAGCCGGCGCATGCTCAGCCCGTCGACCCCCTCGCGGTCGGCGAGCCGGACCGCCTCGACCACCACCCGCTTCTTGCTCAGCCCCGCGTCTGACGCGACCTGGCGTTGCTTCCTCACAGACACGGGTCTCCTCGCTCCCTCGAACGGCTTGACTATCGTACAGCGTACGAGCATAGTACGGCGTACGAGCATAGTACGGCGTACGACGTACGGTGTACGAGCAAGCGAGGGTCGCAGCTCGGACGTGAGGAGGCTCCTATGGGAACCGAACAGCGATCGAACGGCTCAGCACGCCTGGTGCCAGGGGCCAGTCCGGCCGGGGCGGCGACGATGCGGGCCGCCGTCCAGCACCGCTACGGCCCGCCCTCAGTGCTCGAGTCGTGCGAGGTCGGGCTACCGCTGCCCGGTCGAGGCGATGTGCTCGTCCAGGTGGGCGCGGCCTCAGTACATCCCGGCGACTACTTCGTCATGACCGGTGAGCCGTACGTGGTGCGGCTGGCGTTCGGGCTCCGCCGGCCGCGCCACGGCATCCCTGGCAGGGACCTCGCTGGCGTGGTGGCAGCGGTCGGGAAGGATGTCACCGCTCTCCGCCCCGGCGAGGAGGTGTTCGGCTGGAGCACCGCTGGAACGCTCGCGGAGTACGCCTGCGTCCCGGCGGACAACCTCGTGTCCGTGCCTGCCAACCTGTCGGTCGTGGACGCGGCAGCGGTCCCCACGTCGGCCATGGCGGCGTTGCAGGCATTGCGCGACATCGCGAACGTTCGACCGGGCCAGACGGTGCTGGTCACGGGCGCGTCGGGCGGCGTGGGCTCCTTCGCCGTACAGATCGCCAAGGCGTTTGGCGCCGAGGTGACGGGTGTGTGCAGCACCCGCAACGTCGACTTGGTCCGGTCGCTCGGTGCCGACCACGTCGTTGACTACACGAGGACCGACTTCACCCGCACCGAGCAGCGCTACGACGTCATCCTCGACAACGTGGAAGCTCAGCCCCTGGCGGCTGTCCGCCGAGCGCTGACGCCCACCGGCACCCTCATCCCCAACAGCGGACGCGGCGGCCGCTGGCTCGGCCCCCTCGGTCGGATCGTCAAGGCGCGCGTGCTGTCCGGGTTCACCCGTCAGCGGCTGAAGCCCTTCCTGTCGGTCCCGAAGCGCCAGGACCTGCTCACCCTGGCCGACCTGCTCACGACCGGGCAGGTCACGCCCGTCATCGACCGCACCTACCCCCTCGACGAAGCAGCCGACGCCCTCCGCTACGTCGCGGCCGGCCACACCCGAGGGAAGGTTGTCGTCACCGTCTGACGACCAGACCGACCCAACCCGTGCGTATGCACGCCCAGACCTGCCGCCACTCCGGCGGAGGGACCGCTCCTCTCGAAAGAAGAACCGATGACCATCCGAACGAACACCCCGAGCCTGCTCGACAACCCGCCGATCCCCGTGCAGGCCAAGCTCGCGGCAGCCTGGACCAGCTTCATGTTCCTCTACATCTACGTCGACTACTTCCACCTCTACAAGCCCGGCGCCATCGACGAAATCCGGGGTGGCGTCATCTTTGAGTTCGACATCAGCGGGACATTGTTGACCATTTTCCTCGCGCTCATAGGGATCCCGGCCCTGATGGTGCTGCTCTCCATGACGCTGCCCGCCCGTGTGAACCGCGCCACGAACCTCGTCGTTGCATTGCTTTACATCCCCGTCTCGGTGTTCAACGCGGCAGGGACGTCCTGGGACTGGGCCTCCTTCTACGGCCTCTCCATCGGAATCGAGGTGCTGATCCTGGCCTTCATCCTGCGCTCCGCCTGGACATGGCCTCGAACCCCCGCCGTCCCAGCCGGTCCCGCGACGACCGACCTTCGACAGGACCTTCGACAGTAGGTATCCGTGTAAAGTCCTACGGCGTGAAGCCCGCCGCCGCGGACACCGGGCCGACCGTGACCAGCTCAGTCGCGGTATACGCAGAGAACCTGCTCACGAACGGTCCGGTGTCCTGTCCGCGCGGGGGCTCACTGGCCGGTGGACAACGCCCGTGATGGGGACCCTGCTGCCGACACCGGTGCTACTCATCGCCGGCCTGGTCCTTCTCGTACGGGCGAAGGATCTGCGCTCCGGTTGGCGTGTTTCGCTTATGGTCTCGCTGTTAGCTGGAATAGCGTTCATGGTGTTCCAGGTCACCGCTCTCGCGTCGACCATGACGGCATGGACCTTGAACTGAGCTTGGTCCGTATCGAAGCGCCAGTCGTCTGAAAATCCTCGTTGAAGGGATCGCCGCCCGGCATCCGGCTTCTTGAGTCCATAGAATCGCGCCCGCTCCGATGCCGGAGCGGGCGCGTTCGTCTACAAGCGTCCACAGCTCAGCCCTCGTCATCGGTCTGGTCCGGGTCCCGTAGCGGTCGCCATGTTCCGCCGAGGTCGGGCAGTTGGAATGAGTAGTGGCCGTGGACGTTGATGTGCTTGCGCACGTAGGCCGAAAGGCGGGCCACGTCCTCGTCCAGCACCGGGTAGTCCTGGGCTCGCAGCACGTCCAGGGCCCGATCCAGATATACGGTGTTCCACAAGGTCACGCAGTTCAGGACGAGTCCGAGCGCGCCGAGCTGGTCTTCCTGCCCGTCGCGGTACGCCTGGTGCAGTTCGCCTTTGCGGCCGTGGAAGATGTGCCGCGCGAGGTCGTGGCGGCCCTCGTTCAGGTTGCGCATCGCCTTCGGGCAGGTCGGCCGGGACCGGCCGGTAGTCGAACCCGAGCAGGGTGACGATGCCGAACACGATGTCGGAGTAGGAGCCCTGGTCGGTGATCAGCACTTCGGGCCGGTGGTCGCTGTCGGGGTTGTAGACGAGGTCGACGAAGTGCAGGGTGTCTTTCGGGGTGCCGGACACGACCTTCCCTGCGAGGCCGACGCGCTGGTCGGAGATCATGTTGAGCCAGGTGACGCCCTTCTTGCGGGCGAAGTATTTCGGGTTCGGCCGCGCGTCGATGCTGCGCACCGGGACGATGAACCGCAGCCCGTCCACGGCGGCGACCATGCCGCCACCCCACGCCTGCGCAAGCGTGATCTCAGCTTGGGCGTCGATGAGGACTCCGTTGGCGGTCGAGTAGTTCTCCGACCGCAGATAGTGCTGGTCGACGTGGGCGAGCCGGTCGCGGGTCAATGCCGGCGAGTCTCCGAGCACCGGCGGGAGTCCGACGTTGAGCGCGTGCGCGGTCAGCAGCGCCGCGACCGACACGTGCAGATCGGCCAGGCGCGTCGCGCCGCCGCTGACCGAGGTGAACGCCGCGGCGAACCCCGGCTGCCACGACATCACCTCCAGGATCTGCTCCGACAGGTCAACCCGCGGGATCATTCCTTCCAGCCGTTTGCGCAGGTCTTTCAGGCTCGGTCGGTCCTCCAGCGCGTCGTCTTTGCCCAGGTGCAGGCGGCCGTCGGCGTCCACCGTCACGTCCGCGTTGGCGACCAGCGCACCGGCCGTGTCGCGCCACACCGAGTCCAGGTCCGCGCTCACGCCGGCCAGCAGGGCGGCCGGGTCCTCGGACAGCAACAGCGCACCCAGGGCCGGGCCTCTCGCCGTCTCCCACGCCAGCCCGGACAGCAGCTTGGCGCGCGGGTCGGACCAGCGGTCAGACAGCTCAGCGCCGAGCTGCGCCTGCTCATCGCTCAGCTTCACCCGACCTACGGCAGCGTCTCCGACCTGGCGTACGAGCACGAGCTGCTGCTCGAGGCGCTGCGCTCCGGCAACGTCCAGCGGACCAAGGCCGCTTGGAACGAGCACTTCGACGGCTCGGAACGGTTCTTCCTCGAGCTCATCCAGGAGCGTGCACTGTGAACTCCAGCGACTTCGATGCCCTCAGCTTCGACTGCTACGGGACCCTCATCGACTGGGAGGCCGGCATCGCGGCCGTGCTGCGCAAGTGGGCCGACGCGCATGGTATGCAGATGACCGATGAGCAGCTGCTGACGGCGTACTCGACGCACGAGGCGCAGGCTGAGGTCGAGCACCCCAGCGACCTCTACCCGCAGATCCTGGCGCGGGCGATGCGTGGCCTGGGTGCGAAGCTCGGCGTGCCGGTCAGCGACGACGAGGCCGAGTCGCTGGCGGTCTCCGTGCCTGACTGGCCGGCGTTCCCCGACTCGGCGGAGGCGCTCGAACGGCTCGCGAGCCGGTACAAGCTCATCATCTTGTCCAACGTCGACCGGGCCTCCTTCGCCGGTTCGAACAAGCGCCTCGGCGTCACCTTCACCAGCATCCTCACCGCTGAGGACATCGGCTCCTACAAGCCGTCTCCCCGCAACTTCGAGGCGCTGGTGCGCGAGGTCGAGCGGCTCGGGGTGCCCGAGGACAACTTGCTGCACGTGGCGCAGAGCCTGTTCCACGACCACGTGCCGGCCAAGGCCGCGGGCCTGCCGACAGTGTGGATCAACCGCCGTCACGGCAACCCGGGCGGGGGTGCGACGCCGGAGCCGTCGGCCGACGTCACCCCGGACTGGACCTTCACGTCCATGCGCGCGTTCGCGGACGCGGTCGATGCCGAGAACCCCTGACCCTCCTTCTTCTCGCCCGCCCCGCCCCGGTGACCTGCACCGTTGATGTTGGCGAAGCCGCTCGTTTGGGCCGTGTGACGCGATTCTTGCCACCGGGCCAAGTAGTGCATACCTTCCGCCCAGCCGCCGCCGACATCTGCCCGCACACCGGCCGAGCCCGCCTCGGCTACGATCGCGCCCGCGTCCTGCTCGACACCTACGCCGGACTCGACCTCCACCGACTGCGCCACAGCGCCGCCACCCACCTCGGCGAAGCCGAGGTCCCGCTCCAGCCCTCTGACTGATCTTCGGTGACCTCCACCCGCAAGACCCCAGGGGCGCGGTCGCCGGCCAGGTGGCGGCCCACCGTAGCTACGGGAGGGCGGAACGTGGGCTACTACCGGTAAGCCTGATCGACCAGGCGGCGGTGACCAGCTCGTAGGTGTGACGCCCGGCCGTCAGCGGCGACGGGCGGCTCGACGTCCCTGAGATCAGCCCGGTCGCGGTGGACGACATCTTCAGCGTCCGCGCGAGCCCGAAGTCGATCACCCGGGAGCCGTAGGGACCGAGCAGGACGTTGTCCGTTTTCATGTCCCTGCGGATCGCGCCCGCGTCGTGAATCGCGGTCAGCGCGGTGGCGACGCCGCTCGCCGGCCGGTACAGGTCTCCCGCGGTGAAGACCCTGCCGTTCCGTACGGCCGCGCCCGGACCGGGCCCCCTCGGGGGGCGCAAATCTGGACATCCGTTTACGGCCTGCACTTGAGATCACGTCGCGCTCGATGGAACTTTGAAGCCAGCTCGTCAGAAGGGCATCGATCCTCATGCAGCCACCACCCGCGCGTGACCCCGTCGAGCAGGCCGCGGCGGGCGGGAGGGGCTCCCTCGGCTGGCGAGATCCGCTGTTCCTCGCGTCCAGGCCCAGCGGCGAGCGGGTGCGCCGGTTCGTGGCGATGCTGCTGATGTTGCAGCGGCTCAGCTACCTGCTGCCCGCGTGCGCGAGCCTGGTCGCCGACGAGGCGCTCTTCTCCGACCGCGGACGCAACGCGATGCTGCTGACGCTGGCGCTGGCCTGGAACGTGAAGCTGTTCCACTGGGTCGCGCGGCGCGGCTGGTTCGCGCCCCGTGCCGTGGTGATCGACGTCCTGGCCACCTGCGTGTTCATGATCGGAGTCACCGGTGCCTGCCTGCCCGAGTCGGGCACGTGCGTGGCCAACTGGTCTTCGCACGCCCTGCTGGCGACCGGAGCGCTGATCGGTGCGGTCAGCGAGCGTCCGATCCAGTTCGCCGCCCTGCTGCCGCCGATCGTGGTCTACGCGATGGCGCACGCCGACGATCTCGGCCAGCGCTTGCCGCCTGTGCTGGAGCTGGCCGTGCGAGTCAACAGCTACGTCTGGTTCGCGGTCATCGTCTTCTTCATCCGCTCCTACCTGGCGGCCCAGGCGAAGCGGCTGGACGGGCTGGCCGAGCAGCGGCTGGCGGCCGAGGCGGAGAGGGGCGCCGAGCAGGCCCAGCTGGCGCACTACCGGCAGTTGCACGACACGGTACTGGCCACGCTGACCGCGATCGCCCGAGGAGGGCTGGATCACCACACGGAGGAGGTAAGGCGGCGGTGCGCGGCCGACGCGGCCTACGTGCGGGCGCTGATCAGGCAGGATGCCGCGGGCCCCGCCACCGGGCTGTGCAACGGCCTGGCCCGCGCCGTGGCCAGGGCGGCGGGGCTGGGGTTGTGCGTGCGCTACGCCGCCGAGGCGTTGCCCGAGGATCTGCCCGCCGACGTGGCCGTGGCCATGGCGGAGGCAGGCGCGGAGGCGCTCAACAACGTGGCCAGGCACTCCGGGGAGCGGGAGGCCTGGCTCACCGCCGTCGTGGTGGACGGCGTGGTCACCGTCCGCGTGGTCGACCGTGGCAGGGGCTTCGATCCCGGCTGGGCCGAGCCCGGTTTCGGGCTGCGTTCCTCGGTCATCGGGCGCATGAGCGAGGTCGGCGGCTGCGCGAAGATCATCACGGCTCCCGGGGAGGGAGTGTGCGTGGAGCTCAGCTGGCCAAGCCGTCCTCCCTGACGCGGGCGGCGAGCTCCAGCTTGGTGTAGGTGGGACGGCCCGCCTTCCGGTACTTGTCCTTGACGCGTTCCAAGTAGTTCTTGGCGGTCCCGGGCTGCACCCCGGCGCTGCGGGCCGCGGCGGTGAGCGTCATGCCGGAGGCATAGGCGAGCAGCACCGCACGTTCCTGCGGAGACAGGATGGGCCGATCGCCGTCCCGGTCGGCCAGCCAGCCCAGCGCCAGTTCGGGGGACATGGCCACCTCCTCCTTCGCCACCTCTCTGATCTTCTCGACCAGGGCCGCCAGGTCGTGGTCCTTGGTGAGGTAGCCGCCCGCTCCCGCGTCGATCATCTGCCTGGCCATGTCGCCCGAGGTCACCACGCTGACCACGAGCACCCGCCGCCGCAGCCGTACCAGCGTGCGCACGTTGCCCACGGGGTCGGAGCGGTCGGCCAGCAGCAGGTCGAGCAGCACCACGTCGGCCGGTGAAGGCTCCGTTCTGAGAAGCTCGGCGACGGTCGCGGCCCATCCGGTCAGTCGTACGTCGGGCACAGCGGCCAGCCAGGCGGCCAGCCCCTCGATGAGCATCCGGTCATCGTCTACTACAGAAACGGTGATCACGCCTGTCTGTCTCATATCCGGAATGTCATGTCAAGTGAGCAGTTATGGCGGCTACCGGTCATAGGCCCCGCAACGGGAGCATGGCGCCAAGTCCGAGAAGGGAGCAAGCATGACCGTCACCCTCGAGAGGGCCGAGGAGATCATCGCCGCCTGGAGGACAGGCGACGACCCCGACAGTCCGGTTGGCCCGCTGCTGCCCGGTATGTACGTCGAGTCCGAGATCACCATGACCGGGCCGGGTCACTCCGGCAGGTGCGGGACCGCCTGCTCGGGTTCCAGAACCTATCAGTGCTGCTGAGCGGGGGCGGAGCGCATGGCCGGTGAGTTCGACCCTCCACTGGACCCGCTGATCGGACCGGCTCTGGCCGACCTGAAGGCCCGGTTGGGGGCGCTCACCGGCCTTACCCCGGCCGAGCGCCGTGCCGTCCTGGCGGGCGCTGCTCGGTCTGTCGAGGAGGACGTCCGCCGCAAGATCACCAGGGTGCTGGTGCTGGAGCTCAACGCCGCCCGGTTGTCCGGGCGCCTGACCGCCGCCGACCCCGCAGCTCGATGGGAGGAGTGGAAGCGAAGTGTGGCCGAACCGGCGTTCTGGCACGCCCTGGCGGTGCCGTACCCCGGCATGATGGCCAGGCTCACGACGGCCGTACGCAACAGGTGCGAGGCCGCCAACCTCATGGCCGAACGCTTCGCGGAGGACCGCGCGGTGCTGGCCATCCTTCCTGGAGCACCGTCAGGTGCGCTCGAACGCGTCGAGTTCGGCGCCGGCGACAGCCACCGGGGCGGGCAGACGGTCGTGATGCTGCACGGCGAAGACGGCCGGGTGATCTACAAGCCACGCTCGCTGGCGGTGGACGCGGCGCTCGCCGACCTGCTTACCCACCTCGGCGTCTCCACCATGCGTGTGCCCGCGGTCGTGACCAGGCAGCGGTACGGCTGGGCCGAGCACATCGAGCACCGGCACTGCGCCGACGCCGAGGAACTGCGCGCGTTCTATCGCGGCATGGGCCACTGGCTGGCGCTCATGCGCCTGCTCGGCGGCAACGACCTGCACGCCGAGAACCTCATCGCCGCGGGCCCGCACCCTGTGGTCGTCGACTGCGAGACCCTGTTCACCCCGCACGCCAAGGCGCGTCCCTCCGGGTACGGCCAGGCCTTCGACCGGGCGGTGGAGCTGGTGAACACCTCGGTGATGCGCACCGGACTGCTCCCGGGACGAGGGGTGGCCCTGGGCTGGCGGGGCGTGGACATGTCGGCGACGGGCGCGCTGCCCGGCCAGCAACCGCAGATCGAGCTGCCGGTGGTGCTTGGCGCGGGCACCGACAGCCCTCGGCTGGGCACCGAGCGGGTGGAGCTGCCCGCGGCGGCCAACCATCCCAGCCCCGAGCCGGTGCTCGGCCACTACTGGGACGCGATCATCGCCGGATTCGACGAGCTCGACGACCGCCTGACCGACCTGGACCGGTCGGGCAAGCTGGAGCCGCTCCTGGCGGGCTTCGCCGACTGCCCGGTCCGTGCGGTGCTGCGCTCCACCGAGGCGTACGCCGAGCTGGGCCGCATGCTCTGGCATCCCGCCGCGCTGCACGACGAGGCGCCCGCCCGCGCGAAGGCCGCCATGCTGCTGGCCAAGATGTCGGAGAACGTGCCGGGCGCTCCCGGCGACCCCGCCATCATCGCCGCCGAGGTGGACGAGCTGTGCCAGGGTGACATCCCGATGTTCGACACCACCCCGCGCGTCGGCATGCTGCGCGGCCCCGGCGACACCAGGTGCGGCCCGGAGAGCGATCTGATCGCCGACGCCGTGACCCGCTGGCGGGCGCGCGACCACGGCCTGGACCGCAGGGTGGCGCAGGCGGCCCTGGTCAGCGCCTACCTCAACGAGGGCTGGATGCCGGACCTCGAGCGGCTCTCGCCGGGCCTCGTCCGTGCCGACCGACTGGAGCCCCGGCGGCGCGCGGCCGCGGCCGGCATCCTGCGCGGCGTGCTGGACAGCGCCGTGCGCGGCGCGGACGGCACCGTCACCTGGATCACGCCCGTGCTCAACCTCACAGGCTGGGCCGTGCAGCCGCTGTCGCTCGACGCGTACGGCGGAGCCCACGGCGTGGCGATCCTCCTGACCGCCTACCTCCAGGAGACCGCCCACGGCAGGGCCGAACCGATCGAGGAGCTGTCCGATCTCCTGAAGGCGGTCCTGCGCACCATCCGCGTCACGGAGGACCGCGACGCGGCCAGGCGGGAGGAGGGCATGCGGATCCGGCCGGAGCCCCCCGGCGCCTACATCGGGATCACCTCGCAGGTGTGGGGCTGGCTGCTGCTGCGCGCCTTCGGCGTGGCCGGAGGCGAGGCGCTGGCACGCGCTCTCGCGCTGGCCGAGCTGCTCCCCGAGTCGATCGAGGCCGACGACAGCTACGACCTGCTCTCAGGGATGGCTGGGGCGATCGTCCCTCTCCTGCGGCTGAGCGAGCAGGCAGGAGAAGCGCGGTGGGCCGAGCTGGCCCGATCGATCGGAGCGCGCCTCGCAGACCTGGCGGAACGCCGGCCCGGTGGGGTCTGCTGGCCCAGCCCGCGCTTCCCGCAGGGGCTCGGCGGGCTGGCCCATGGCGCCACCGGCATCGGCTGGGCCCTGGCACGGCTGGCGGAATCCCCCGGCGGCCCCGACGGCATGCGGGAGCTCGCCGAGGCGGCGTTCGCCTATGAGGACACCCTCTACGACCCCGACCAGCGCGGCTGGTTGGATCTGCGTAACGACGGCTTCACCGCCAAGGCATGGTGCCACGGCGCGGGCGGTATCGGGCTCGTCGCCGCCGACCGGCTGGCCCGCGAGGGCGGCGCCCGGTGGCGCGACATGCTGGAGCGCGCCGCCGCCTCCTGCTGGGCCGACGGCATCGGCTGGAACCACACGCTCTGCCACGGCGATCTCGGGTGCTGGGAAGTGATCGAGCAGGCGCGAGCGGCCGGGGTCGCGCCGGTGGACCGGGCGCGGCTGGACTCCCACATCCTGGGCAGCCTGGAGGCCAACGGCCCGGTCAGCGGCCTGGCCAGGGACGCCTTCGCGCCGGGCCTGCTGCCCGGCCTGGGCGGGGTGGCCTACCAGCTGTTGCGCATGCACCGGGACTGCACGCTGCCTTCCGTCCTGCTACCGGACCTGGAGTGAGCCCCGTGGAGGAGGAACTCGTCACTCCCTACTGGCACCTGGACCGGACGGACGGACCTCGGCGTACGCTACGGCGCCTGCCGGCGCTCACCACGCCGGTGCTGCGACTCATCTGGCAGTGCGGGCGGTGGCCCGCACTCACCATCCTCGCCCTCCAGCTCGCCGCGGGCGCGGCGACGGCCAGCGGGCTGCTGGCGACCACGGCGGTGCTGGACGAGCTGCTGGCCGAGGGGGCGGCGCCCGATCGGCTCCTGGCGGCGGTGCCCGGCCTGGCCCTGGTCGCCGCGATCGTGGCGCTGCGCGGGGCGGCCGAGGCGGCGGTGGAGCTGGCCAGAGCGCGGCTGGAGCCCGCGCTGCGGCGGGCGGCGGAGGAGCGCCTGTTCGCCGCCTCCCTCGGCGTACAGCTGGCCGACTTCGACGACGTGGACTTCTACGACGGCCTGCACCGGGCACGCGACCGCGGGCTGTTCCACCTCGACCGCGCGGCAGGCAACACCATCGACCTGCTCGGCGCCACCTGCGGGGTGACGGCGGCGGCCGTCGGACTGGCCGTCCTGCACCCGCTGCTCGTGCCGCTGATCGTGGCCGGCGTGATCCCGGAGGCGTGGGCGGTGCTGAAGGCCGCGCAGCGCGGATACACGGGCATGAGAGGCATGGTCACGCTGAACCGCCGCGTGGACATGCTCGCCGAGCTGGCCACCGAGCGCGAACCGGCGGGCGAGTTGCGGGCCTGCCAGGCCCAGCCGTACGTGCTGGCCGAATACCGCCAGGCGGCAGAGGTGCTGAAGGGGGAGGAGACGCGGGTCGGGCTGTCCATGGCGCGGGTCAGGGCCGCGGGCCGGGCGGCGGGCGGCCTGGCCATGGCCGGGGTGCTGGCCGTACTCGGGCTGATGCTGCACGCCGGCTGGATCGCGCTGGCAGGGGCGGGCACCGCGGTGATCGCCGTCAGGGTGGCGGCCGCGGCGCTGAGGCAGCTCGCCCAGGCCGCCAACCAACTGTTCGAGCAGTCCCTGTACGTGGCCGACTACCACGACTTTCTCGCCGACGCCGAGGCCAGGAGGCGACCGGCAGGCGGTACGGCGGCGCCGCGCTCTCCCGAACGCATCACCCTGCACGGCGTCGGCTTCACCTATCCGGGCAGCCCGCGCCCCGCGCTGCGGGAGATCGACCTGACCATCCACGCGGGCCAGACGATCGCGCTGGTCGGCGAGAACGGTTCCGGCAAGACCACGCTGGCCAGGCTGCTGGCCGGGCTCTACCGGCCCACCAGCGGCACCATGCGATGGGACGGGCTCGACAGCGCCGACCTGGACCCGGACACTCTGGCCGACCGGGTGGTCCTGGTGCCGCAGCACCCGGTCCGCTGGCCGCACGACGCCAGGACCAACGTCCGCATGGGCCGTCACGACCGCCCGGACCCTGGAGACCACGCCCTGCGCGAGGCCGCCTCGCTCGCCGCGGCCGACGACGTGGTGGCCGGCCTACCCGCCGGCTGGCACACCCTGCTGTCCAAGCAGTTCAGGGGCGGTCACGAGCTGTCGGCGGGGCAGTGGCAACGCCTGGCCGTGGCCCGCGGGCTGTTCCGCGACGGGCCCCTGCTGATCTGGGACGAGCCGACCGCGCCGCTGGACGCCAAGGCGGAGTACGCCGTCTACGAGACGCTCCGCAAGATCGCGGGAGAGCGGACCGTCCTGCTCATCACGCACCGGCTGACGAGCGTGCGGCACGCCGACCGCATCTACCTGCTGCACCGGGGGCGTGTCGCCGAGGAGGGCACGCACGAGGAACTGCTGGCGTTGCGGGGACGCTACGCCGAGCTGTACGCGTTGCAGACCGGGAAGGCGGCCCGCCGATGAGGGGCCCGCACGTGATCCACCCCGGTGAGCCGGGCTACCAGGCCAGGCGCAAGGCCTTCCTCGGCACGCTCGCCGAGGAACTGCCCGCCGCCGTCGCCTGCTGCGCCTCGGAAGCGGACGTGGTGAGCGTTCTGGAGCTCGTCCGCGCCCGAGACCTGCCGTTCGCCCTGCGCGGCGGCGGCCACAGCTTCGCCGAGCACTCCTCCACGACCGGGCTGCTCGTCGACCTCGGCGCGATGAAGGGGATCGAGGTCGGCGCTGACAGCGTGCGGGTGGGCCCCGGCGTGCAGATCGGCGAGCTGGCCCAGCGCCTGGCCGCGCACGGGCGCATGGTGCCCTGCGGCTGGTGCCCCACGGTCGGCGTGGTCGGAGCGGTGCTCGGCGGCGGATACGGCGTGTTCGGCCGCCTGTACGGGCTCGGCGCCGACCATCTGCGGGCGGCGCGCGTGGTTCTGGCCAACGGGCGGAGCGTCGAGGCGGGAGACGACCTGCTGTGGGCGCTGCGCGGAGCCGGTGGCGGCAACTTCGGCGTGGTCACACAGGTGACGCTGCGCACCCGGCCCATCGTGCCGATCACCACCGTCCAGGCGATCTGTGACTTCGGCCGCGCCGCCGATCTCATCGACGCATGGCAGCACTGGGCGCCCGAAGCGCCGGACGAGGTCAACCTGGAGATCGCCGTCATCGCGGGCGACGAGCCCGAAGAACCGCCCCACGCCGTGCTCTTCGGCATCGTCGCCGGGCCGGAGGAGTGGGCCAGGAAGCTGGTCGGCGAGCTCGCGCCGTTGGACCGGCTCCGGCTCACCCGCGTGGAAGGCGCCGCGGCCGCCTGCCACCACGCCTACGCCGACGGCGGGGAGGGCGCCGTCACGGAGCTGCCGTACGGCGAGCGACCAGGGCTTCGCCTGAACAAGTCGGGCTTCTTCGACGGGTACCTGCCCCGGACGGCCGTCGAGGACCTGCTGGGACGGCTCGCCGCCGACCGCGTGCGCGGCGAGATCCGGGATCTGGAGTTCGTGCCCTGGGCGGGCGCGATCGCCCGCGTCGCCCCAGGCGCGAGCGCCTTCGTCCACCGCGCCCCGCGCTTCCTGCTCAAGCAGGCCGTCCAGGTGGGATTCCGCGCCACCGACAGCCGCAGACGGGACGCGCATGCGTGGCTGTGCCGGTCGTGGGCGCGGCTGTCGCCGTGGGCCTCCGGCGCCGTCTACCCTAACTACCCCGACGCCGACCTGGAGAACTGGGCGCAGGCGTACTACGGGAGCAACCTGCCGCGGCTGCGAGAGGTGAAGGCCGCCTACGACCCCGTCGGCCTGTTCCGCTTCGCCCAGTCCCTGCGCTGAAGCGGTCCGCACCCGCCGGCCATGGCAGAGGCACCTTCCCCAACCCCACCAAGACGGTGGTCAACCTCATCCCTGCCTCCTGAGTCTCCCTTGCGATGGGAAGCGGCGGCGGTGAAAGAGCCACCGAGGGGCCAGACGTGGTCCCGTCGCGACGGGTGAACTCGCCGGACAGGATGCCACCGGCCAGCGGCGACCATGCCGCCCGTACAACACCTTGCCGGCGCGGACCACGTCGTCCAGGGCCCGGATGGTCTCTTCGATCGGGGTGCCGGGATCCCAGATGTGGACCCGCAGCAGGTCGATGTAGTCATGGACAGCTCGCGCCCGATCTGCCGGCTGGACAGGCCGCGGGCGACGGCGAGGACTACCTCGTGCTCGCGGTCAGTCCTCCCGGGCCGTGACAAACGCGATTGCGTGTACCTGGTGACAGCTTCGTCAACGACATGCCGACGACGAGAGTCCACGGGGCGTTGACTTTGTCGCAAGATATGACGCACCATGTTGCTACAAAGCTTGCGACAAAGGAGGCGCTATGACCCGTGAACCGTTACCGGACGCCGGCCCGCCGGCGCGTGCGGCCGATCTGCGACTGGCGGGCGCGTGGCTGGCCCGGCACGACCTGGCCGGCGCCCGCCCGACCCCGCTGCTGGCCAGCCGGCTGGCGGTCCGGAGACGCGCCCGCCTCGCCGCTCACGTCATCCTGGCCGCGCTGATCCTCGTGAGCGCCCTCGCCGCCACTTCCGCTTTCGGCGGTCTCCAGCCGCATCGCCCGCTACCGCTGCTGGCCCTGACCGCGTCGGTGGCCGGGCTACTGCTGGCACAGTCCCTGCTCGACCGGTGGGTGCGACGCGTCGACCAGCGGGCCGGCGCGACGCTGTCGCGCCGGGCCGCCCATCCGATCCAGCCCGGCTGGCGGACCGTGCTCGGCCAGCCGTACGCCGTCTTCGCGGTCGCCACGTTCGCCGGTGGGATGGTGCTGGCCGGGAGCGCCCTGGCCGTTCCCGAGCCCACCGTGCGGCAGCTGGCCGTCGTCGTGCTGATCGGCCTGCTCGGCGCGACGGCCATCACCGCCATGCAGCTGCGCCACCTGCTCAGGTTCCCGGTCGTGGCGGAGGACGAGGAGTCGCTGACCGCCGACGTCATCATGCGCGTCGAGGACGCCCGCGAGCTCACCACGCCGAACGTGCAGTGGTCGCTGCCGGTGGTGCTGTTCGGCACCGCGCCCGGCTGGTGGAGCGCCGCTTCGGTCGCCTACCTGATCCTGGGCCTGGTCGCGTGCGTCGCGCTCCATGCCAGGACGCCGTCGTGCGCGACGGTGGCCCGGCGGGCCATGAGCCTCCGATGATCGTCATCGACGCGGCCTCGCCGGTGCCGCCGTTCGAGCAGCTGCGGGCCCAGCTCGCCCGGCAGATCCAGGACCGCACGCTGGCCGTGGGCGCCCGACTGCCGACCATCCGCCACCTCGCGGCCGACCTCGGCCTGGCCGTCAACACGGTCGGCCGGGCCTACCGGGAGCTGGAGGAGGCGGGGCTGATCGAGACGCGCGGGCGGGCGGGCTCGTTCGTGTCGGCCGCCGGCGAGGAGGGCCGGGAGCGGGCCCGCCGGGCCGCCGCCGACTACGCGGCCGTGATCGCCAGCGTCGGCATCGACGCGGGCGAGGCAATCCGCATCGTGCAGGCGGCTCTGACGTCCGGCGCGGCGGCACCGGCCTCGTCATGACCGCGACCCGGCCGCGGGGTCACGTCGCCGGGCGCACGACGCCGGCATTGTCTCCTCAGACACCGTTGAGCGAGCCGAGAGCGCGGTGCTCAACCGGGCGCTTAGATCGAGGCGTCGCTCGGCGGCGGCTTAGCCGGATCGCCTTGGCGAGGTCGCTCTCCTTCGGCGGGGTGTGTCGGCGCTGGGCAGTCGCCGACCCGAGACAAGTCCGCTTACCAGCGACTCAGCGGCTCACTGCCCCTTTCTCCGTACTTGGTCTGCCCTCCTATAGGAGTTCGGGGCCGGAACGGTGGATGGCGGCAACTCCGCCGGCGTCAGCCTGCTAACGCCACTGACCGTTCCGTTGTCGATCAAGCCCCGTCTCTGCCCGAGCAGTGAGAGCCCCATGGCTTACACGCCTCCTGCCGCCTTCCCCCAGCGACTACGGGGCCGAGGCCCCGTCCGGCACGGGCAGGGCCGCCCGCACCTCGAACCCGCCGCCCGCCAGCGGTCCCGCCTCAAGCGTGCCGCCCAGCAGGGTGGCGCGTTCGCGCATGCCGAGCAGGCCGTGCCCGGCCCCCGTGGGTCCCGGGGACGCGCCGCCCGGCCCGTTCACGACGCGCAGCCGTACCTCCTGGGCGGTCCGCGTGATCTCCACCGCCACGGCCGAGCCCGGCGCGTGCCGCATCGCGTTGCTCAGCGACTCCTGGGTGATCCGGTAGACCGCCAGCTCTACCGCCGAGGGCAGTCCCTCCAGCGGGCCCGAGCGCTTGACCGTGACCGCGATCCCCGCCGCGCGGGTGGTCGCGACCAGCTCCTCCACCCGGTCCAGGCCGGGTTGCGGCGCGGTGTCGGTGCGGCCCTCCTCATCACGCAGGACGCCCAGCACCTGCCGCAGCTCCGCCATCGCCTCCAGTGACAGCCCGCGGATCTGCGCCCAGCCCTTCTCCAGCAGCTCGGGGTCGCCCCGAGCCTCCAGCGGGACGGCCT
The DNA here is from genome assembly GCF_040648355.1 of Nonomuraea sp. NPDC049152. NCBI lineage: Bacteria > Bacillati > Actinomycetota > Actinomycetes > Streptosporangiales > Streptosporangiaceae > Nonomuraea > Nonomuraea sp. NPDC049152. The sequence continues at coordinate 19,882 of NZ_JBEZDO010000028.1, forward strand.
CGGCCTGGATCGCGATCACCGACATGTGGTGGGCGACCACGTCGTGCAGCTCGCGGGCGATGCGCGTCCGCTCGGCGAGCACGGCCTGCGCCCCCTCGGCGAGCTCGGTGCGCCGCTCCTCCTCCACCAGCTTGGCCGTGGCGCTGCGCCGTACGCGCACGTTGTAGCCGAACAGGACTGCGACGGTCACGACGATCATCTCGATCACCACGCCCGTGTCGGGGTTGCCCACCCACAGGGTGAGGACGGTGAGGAACCACACGACCAGGGAGACCGCGGGTTTCGCGCGGAGGCCCACGGCGTAGAGCACGAGCAGATAGGTGATCGCCGCCGGGGTGGAGTACGGCAGATCGTCGGGGTTGAGCCGCGTAGTGACGTAGATCGCGAACGGGTAGGACAGTGCGGCGGTCCGCCAGGCCGCCAGCGGCCATCGGTCGCGCAGGGCCAGCGGCACGGAGAAGGCCAGAGCGGCCACGTAGACCAACAGGACGGGCACCCCCACCAGGGGGCGGGTGGCCCAGAGCAGCTCGTTGGCGTTGAGGAACTCCGAGAGCGTCGAGCCGAAGAAGAGGCCGGCCAGGACGAGGTCCCCGACCCGGACCACGTCGATCGTCCGGAAGGGCAGCGGTCCCGCCCACCGGGGCATGGGCCAGCGCAGGCGGGGGGAGCGGGGAGTCGGCGGGTCCGCGTCGCCCCGGGCCAGCGTGTCCCAGAGGGCGTTCAAGACGGCCGAGATCACCGGACTAGCCTACGAGCTCTCTGACCTGGATCGCATCACCCCTGAGAGGGTCACTCCCACGGACTACTTACATAACGACGATCGCTGTGAGCGAACGTTGGCACGTTCGGAAACATTCGGGACTCCCTAAGTTAGCCCGTATAACTCAACCCTTTGGAGTTCAGTGAAACGCCGTGCCGTCAGCGCTGGGTTGGGTCGTCGCGGCCGCCAGTATCGCTGTCGGAGCCGGGGAGGGCGCTGGGTGGACTCTCGGGCATTCGATTAGGCCAGCAAGCTGGAACACGCCAGGCTGTGACCTTGAGCACGCGGCGGTGGTGCGGGCGGATGTCGAAATCCAGGCCGCGGGCCTGGATTCACCACAGCAGGGGAGCCGGCCTCCTGCACCGACCTCGAGCGCGTCAGCCGCGAGGCCCGAAGAGCCCGCGCCGAGCGAGCGCGGTGCGGCCGAAGCCGCCCAGGACGCCGCCGAGCCGGTGCTGACCGCGGGTTGAGTGTTGCCGAAGCGGCATCTTCGGGCGTGCGGTTGGAGATCGCGCTCGTTCGAAGCGGAGTGGCGCTGTACTGATCGTTGATTCGCGAGATTGACGCAGCGTCAAGGTCAACCGGAAAAGCGCTGGATAGGTATCCCCGGCCGCTGTCGTGATCTTGAGGCTCCTTGATAGGTTCTTCACAGGTGTGCCGGGAAGTCTGGTCGGCAGTCGTTTCGTCGATCTCGAAAGGCACATCATGCGTGCTCGGGACCTGCTCGCCGCCTTCCCCACGGTCACCCTCGACACCGCGGTGATCGACGCCGCTCGGCTGCTGGCCGACCAGGATCTGCCCGGGCTGATCGTCGTCGACGATCGCGGCCTGCCGTCCAGCATCCTGCCCGGCACCCAGGTGCTGCGCCTGGCCGTGCCGGGCTACTGCCAGGACGATCCCGCGCTGGCGCGCGTGGTGGACGAGGAGCACGCCGACACCTTCCTCACCTCCCTTGCCGACCGGACCGTGCGCGAGGCCCTGCTCGCCCAGGCGCGTGAACTGCCGGTCACCGACCCTGAGGCCACCGCGCTGGAACTGGCCGCACTGATGGCGCGCACGCACAGCCCGGTGGTGGCGGTGGTGAGCGGGGGTCGCCTGCTGGGCGCGGTCACCCTGCAGGCGCTGCTGGACGGGCTCCTGGCGACGTGAGCACGCTCGCCTGGCTGTCGGTCGCCGTCTTCCTCGGCGCCTACGCGCTGATCGCCACCGAACGCGTCCACCGGGTCGCCGCCGCGCTGGGCGGCGCCGGGATCATGCTGCTGATCCATGCCAGCGACGCGGGAGCGGCGTTCTTCTCCGCGGAGACCGGCGTCGACTGGAACGTCATCTTCCTGCTGCTGGGCATGATGGTGATCGTCGGCGTGCTCAGGCAGACCGGAGTCTTCGAGTACCTGGCCATCTGGGCGGCCAAACGGGCGCGGGGCAGGCCGTACCGGCTGATGGTGCTGCTGGTGGTGATCACCGCCTCGGCCTCCGCGGTGCTGGACAACGTCACCACGGTGCTGCTGATCGCGCCGGTCACCTTCCTGGTGTGCGAACGGCTGGCGCTGCCGGTCGCGCCGTACCTGATCGCCGAGGCGATGGCGTCCAACATCGGCGGCACCGCCACCCTGGTCGGTGACCCACCGAACATCATCATCGCCAGCCGCGGCGGGCTCAGCTTCAACGACTTCCTCCTCCACATGGCGCCGATGATCGTCGTCCTGGTGGTCGTGTTCATCGGGCTGTGCCGGATCCTGTTCCGCAGGGCCTTCGCCTACGACCCGGCGCGGGCCGCGGAGATGCTGCGGCTCGACGAGCGTGAGGCGATCGCCGACAGGCGGCTGCTGTGGCAGAGCCTGGCCGTGCTGGCGGTGGTGATGGCCGCCTTCGTGCTGCACCCCGTACTGCACTACGAGCCGTCCGTCGTGGCGATCCTCGGCGCGGGGATCTTGGTGGCCGCGACCAAGGTGACCACCGAGCAGGCCATCGCCGACGTCGAGTGGCCCACCCTGGTGTTCTTCATGGGACTGTTCGTCATGGTCGGCGCCCTGGTGGAGACCGGGGTGATCGGCGAGGTGTCCCGGCTGGCGGTGGAGGCGACAGGAGGGCGGCTCGGGCTGACCACCATGGTGCTGCTGTGGGCCTCGACCGGGCTGTCGGCCATCGTGGACAACATTCCGTACGTCGCCACCATGAGCCCCATCGTCGCGGAGCTGGTCCAGGCGAGCGGCGGCAACGAGTCGGCGCAGGTTCTGTGGTGGGCGCTGGCCTTCGGCGCCGACCTCGGCGGCAACGCCACCGCGGTCGGCGCGGCGGCCAACGTGGTCGTCATCGGCATCGCGGCCCGCAACCGCACGCCGATCAGTTTCTGGGAGTTCACGCGGTACGGCCTCGTCGTCACCTTCGTCACGGTGGCTCTGGTGACGCCCTACCTGTGGCTTCGCTACCTCCTCTGAGGACCGTCCGGGGCTTGACCAGCGCCGGAAAGAAGGCCGAGTGCCCGGTCCCGGTTGCTCAGGCGGGGATGGGCTCCAGGTCGGCACCGTCAAAGGGTGGATAGCTCTGGCCGCCCATTCGCTCGGCCGCATCAATGTAGTCGGCAAGAGCGTCGCGGGATTGAGCGAGCATGTGCATCTGATCGTCCAGTCGCTGTAGCCGTGACCGCATCGCGGCCAGCAACTCGGGACACCCCAGCAGCTCCGGGACCTCTCCGACCGCACAGGGCAGCAGGTACGCGATGTCCTCAGAGGACAAACCGGCACCAAGCAGGTGCCGGATCTGCTTCACCCGCAGCACGGCGTTCTCGTCGTACTCGCGGTAACCGTTCGCGCCGCGGTCTGCCTCCAGCAGGCCCTGGGCTTCGTAGTAGCGCAACTGATGGGCGTTCACGCCCGTCCGACGACTCAGTTCCCCGATCAACATCGAAACCTCACTTGACCTTCATACCGGTATCAACGTTGACGATGCTGCCATGAACAGCAAAACCGAAACACCCGTGACAGTCATCGGACTCGGACTGATGGGCCGGGCACTCGCCGGCGCGTTCCTGAAAGCCGGGCATCCCACAACCGTGTGGAACCGCACGACCTCCAAGGCCGACCAGCTGGTGGCCGACGGTGCACGGCTGGCGCCAACGGTCGGCGACGCGCTCAAGGCAGGTTCCCTGACGATCATCTGCGTCACCGATTACCAGGCCATGCACGACTTGCTCGGCGCGAGCGATATCGAACTGGACGGCACGATGTTGATCAACCTGACCTCGGGCGACTCGGCCCAGGCCCGAGAAGCCGCCCAATGGGCCGAGCAGCGCGGTGGCCGTTACCTGGACGGCGCCATCATGGCCATCCCGTCGGGGATCGGGACCGCCGAAGCGGTGATTCTGCACAGCGGGCCGCAGGCGGACTTCGAGGCGCACAAGTCAACGCTCGACGCGCTCGGTACCGTCACCTACCTTGGTGCGGACCATGGGCTGGCGTCCCTGTACGACGTGGCCGGCCTCGCCATGATGTGGAGCGTACTGAACGCCTGGCTCCAGGGCACGGCGCTGCTCAGGACGGCCGGTGTTGACGCCGCAACGTTTGCGCCGTTCGCGCAGCAGATCGCTGCCGGTGTGGCCGAATGGCTGCCTGGGTATGCCGAGCAGATCGATGCCGGCTCCTTCCCGGCCGAGGTGTCGGCCCTGGAGACCGACGCGCGGGCGATGGCACACCTGATCGAGGAGAGCGAGGCGGTGGGTGTCAACGCCGAACTGCCGAAGTTGATCAAGGCGATGGCCGACCGCTCGATCGCCGCCGGACATGGTGGGGAGCAGTATCCCGTGCTGATCGAAGAGTTCAGCAAGCCCCACGCCGACTGACCGATCCCGACACCGGGATCCACTCCCGCTACCCCTGGCCGCTGACCTGGGAAATCGCCGCCGTTCGAGCGTGCACAGAAGGCGGTCAGGAGGTTGTCGTGGTGAGGCGGCCGACGTCGGCGGCGGCTTCCTGCAGCAGTGTGACCAGTCGCCGGATGTCGGGACGCCGGGCCGTTCCCGCGCGGCTGACCGTGAAGATCGTGCGGGTCACCGGCCGTACGAGCGGATGCAGGCTGATCGGCCCGCTCGCCGCGGGCAGGGCGAGGCGCGGGAGGAGGGCGACGCCGGCTCCCGCCGACACCAGCGCGATCAGGACGGAGAAGTCGCTGCTGCGGGCCCGGATGGAGGGTACGAAGCCGGCGGCGCCGCAGGTCCGCTGGATCATCTCGTAGCAGGAGGCCTCGGGCCCCGGCGTGAGCCACGGCGAGTCGGCGAGCCGCGCCAGGTCGACGGGCTCGCCCTCGCGCACTCCGAGCCGGTCGGCGTGGTCGGGGTGCAGTGCCAGCAGGACGGGGTCATCCATGAGCGTGGACTGTTCGCAGCCGGCGGGAAAGTCGCGGGGGAGCACGGTGTAGCCGTGGACGACGGCCAGGTCGGTCTCCCGCTTGCGCAGCGCCTCGAGCGCGTCTTCCGGCTCCTGTTCGACGAGCTGCAGGGTCAGCGAGTCGTCGGCCAGGCGCCGCCATACGGCGGGCATCAGCGTGCGGGCGGCGGAGGCGAAGGCCGCGACGCGCACCAGGCCGTGCTGGCCGCCGCGCAGGGCGGCGAGATCGGACTCGGCGGCGGCGAGGTCACCGAGAACGACCTCGGCGTGGGCGACCAGGAGCTCGCCCGCGGGGGTGAGGCGCAGGGTGCGGCCCTGCTTCTCCACGACGGGCACCCCTGCCTCGCGTTCGAGGACGGCGAGCTGCTGGGAGACGGCGGGCGCGGTCAGATGCAGGGCCTCGGCGGTCGCGGCGACCGTGCCGTAGGTGTCCAGGTGCTGAAGGATCCGCAGGCGGCGCACGTCTAGCATGTAGGAAAGCTTACTCTTTCTCGCTCAACCACCAAAGCCCGCTTTAGGTTGGTCGAGCCGCTACGCAAAGACATAAGTCGGGCTTATGTATCCACAAAAGAAGACTAACTGGATCTTTTCTGTTTCGGCCCGCAGGCTGGAGGCATGAACACTCGAAGCCTGCTCGCCCTGGCGGGCACCGTCGTCCTGTGGGCCTCGGCCTTCCCCGCCATCCGTGTCGGAGTGGACGGCCTGGGCGTGGCCGCGCTTTCCTTTCTCCGCCTGGCGATCGCCGCGGCGGCGCTGGCCGCGGTCGCGCCGTTCGCGAAGGTCCGCCTGCCCAGGCGCCGCGACCTCCCGCTCATCGCGCTCTGCGGCGCCACCGGCATGACCGCGTACCAGATCCTGCTCAACTGGGGCGAGGTGCACGTTCCGGCCGGGACCGCCAGCCTGCTGATCTCCGTCGCACCCGTCTTCAGCGTCCTGCTCGCCGGCATGTTCCTGGCCGAGCCCGTCACCCGCAACGTGGTCGTCGGCAGCGTCATCGCGATCGCCGGTACGGCGGGCGTCACGCTCGCCGATGGACTTTCGGGATTCTCCGCCGCCTCACTGGCCGTCCTGGCGGCCGCCGTCGTCCAGGGCGTCTACCACTTCGCCTCCAAGCCGCTCCTGCGCCACTACACAGGACTCGAGGTCGCGACCTACGCCATGGTCGCCGGCACGATCTTCGCTCTGCCCCTCGTGCCCGCCACCGTCGGGGCCGCGCTCGCCGCCCCCGCCTCCGCGCTGGCGTCGGCGGCGTTCCTCGGCCTGCTTCCCTCCGCGCTCGGCTTCGTCATCTGGGGCTACGCGGTCGCCAGGCTTCCGCTGTCCGCCTCGACCGCGGCCCTCTACCTGGTGCCGGCCGTCGCGCTCGTCGTCTCCTTCGTCTGGCTGGGCGAGGCGCCGCACCCGGTGGAGCTCATCGGGGGAGCCGTCACCATCGCCGGCGTCATCCTGATCAACCGCCGCACCGCCGCGAAGGCGCCGCGGGTTCCCGAGCGGGAACCCGTGACGACGTCCTAAGCCGACCGTTCGCGGCGCTCTCGGTCGGCGGAGCGCGGAACCAGGGCGGGGTCGGCGTGGCCGAGCACCGTGTCGCGCCCGATCACCACGCGGGCCACGTCGTCCCTGCCGGGCACCTCGTACATGACCGTGAGCAGTACCTCTTCGAGGATCGCGCGTGCCGCCCTGGCCCCGGTACGGCGCAGCAGCGCCAGCTCGGCGATCGCCTCGACGGCATCGTCGTCGAACTCCAGGTCCACGCCGTCGATCTCGAACAGTCGCTGGTACTGCCTGATCAGCGCGTTGCGCGGCTCGGTGAGGATTCGCGTCAACGCCGCCTTGTCCAGCGGCTGGAAGGTGGACAGCACGGGAAGGCGGCCGACGAACTCGGGGATCAGACCGAACCGCAGCAGGTCCTCCGGCATGACTTGAGCGAACGGATCATGGTCGGCCTCCGCTTCGACCGTGGCGCCGAACCCGGCGCCGCCCCTGCGGCTCACCCGCTGCTCGATGATCTGCTCGAGCCCGGCGAACGCGCCCCCGGCGATGAACAGCACGTCGCTCGTGTCCAGCTGGACGAGGTCCTGCTGCGGATGCTTGCGGCCGCCCTGCGGAGGGACGCCGGCGACCGTACCCTCCAGGATCTTCAGCAGCGCTTGCTGCACGCCCTCGCCGGAGACGTCACGGATGATCGACGGGTTCTCGTCCCTGCGGGTGATCTTGTCGATCTCGTCGATGTAGACGATGCCCTTCTTCGCCCTGCGGACGTCGTGGTCGGCCGCGTGGAGCAGCTTGACCAGGATGTTCTCGACGTCCTCTCCGACGTACCCCGCCTCGGTGAGGGCGGTGGCGTCCGCGATCGCGAACGGGACGTCGAGCAGGCGGGCCAGCGTCTGGACGAGGTGGGTCTTGCCGCAGCCCGTCGGGCCGATCAGCAGGATGTTGGACTTGCCGAGCTCGACCCGCTCGTCCTTGGGGCCGGACTTCGAGCGGTCCGCGTGGACGCGCTTGTAGTGGTTGTAGACCGCCACGGCGAGCGTCCTCTTCGCCCGGTCCTGCCCGATGACGTACTGGTCGAGGAAGGCGTGGATCTCCCGCGGCCTCCGCGGCTCGGGCAGCGTGTCCGCGGGGTCGAGGTCCTCCTCGATGAGCTCGTTGCACACCTCGACGCACTCGTCACAGATGCAGATCCGGCCAGGACCCGCGATCAGCTTCTTGACCTTCTTCTGGCTCTTGCCGCAGAACGTGCAGGTCAGCACGTCATCCCAGCCTCCTGCGCGGGCCACCGCGGTCAGAGGGCCACCGGCAGCGACGCCATGCGCCAGGTGCCGGGGTCGGGAAGGCGTCCCGCCTGGCCCTCGGGTACGGCCAAGGCCAGGCAGGGGAAGCGGCGCAGCAGCGCGGCGAGCGCGACCTCGGTCTGCACGCGTGCCAGCGCGGCCCCGAGGCAGAAGTGGGGACCGTGGGCGTACCCGAGATGCCCGGACGCTCCAGGAACGCGGGTGATGTCGAGCCTGTCGGGGTCGGCGAACGCGCGCGGATCCCGGTTGGCGGACACGATGACGGCGGTGACGGGCTCGCCCTTGGGGATGGCCACGCCCGCGAGCTCGACCTCCTCGCTCGGGCGGCGGGGAATGGTCAGCAGTTGCGGCCCGCACCAGCGCGTCAGCTCCTCGACGGCGCGGGGCATGAGGCCGGGGTCGGCGCGCAGCGCGGCCAGCTGGCCGGGGTCGCGCAACAGCGTGTCGACAGCGTTGGCGATGAGGTTCGTCGGCGTCTGGCCGGCGAGGACCAGGTGCCAGACGAAGGTGACCAGTTCGGTGTCGCTGAGGCTGTCGCCGTCCCCTGCCTGGACACGGATGAGGTCGGAGATCAGGTCGTCGCCCTCGTCGGCCCTGCGGCGCGCGACCGCGGCCTTCGCCCCTTCCATGATGGCGGGGACGGCGTCGGCGAACCGCTGCCCCCAGCCCGCGGCGACGGCGGCGCCGTACTCGCGCCAGCTCGCGCGGTCCTCGGCGGGGATGCCGACCAGCTCGCAGATCACGTCCATCGGCAGTGGCCTGGCCAAGTGCGTCAGCAGGTCGACCCGACCGTCCTCGGCGAGGCCGGGCAGCTCGTCGAGCAGCGCGTCGACGAGCGGTTCGACGCGGGACCTGAACGCGGCCGCCCTGCGCGCGGTGAACGAGGGCGAGACGAGCCTGCGCAGCCGGGCGTGCTCGTCGCCTTCCATCGCCTGCATGGTCCGCATGTAGACCAGGCACTCCTCCGGTACGGCGGGGCGCATGAAGCTGTCGGCGCTGAGCTCGAACCTGGGATCGCTCAGCATCGCCCTCGCCTCGTCGTATCGCAGGACGGCCCACATCGGGCCGAAGCCGGGGGCAATCAGGCGCGCCACCGGCGACTGCTCCCTGACGCGCCCGTAGCCGGCGGCGGGGTCGCGCAGCAGTTCGGGATCGGTGAGGTCGATCTCGGGGGTCACGAAAACCTCCAGGTTCACATGGCGTCAACATCCAGATGATGATGTCATTCGGATGGTCACGCTATCTTGGATCTCCGGGGACGGCAAACGCCGACGAGGAGGACGATGGGCCGGCTCAGCAGGGCACAGACGCAGGAGCGCAACCGCGCCAAAGTGCTGGCCGCGGCCAGGGAGGAGTTCGCCGAGCGCGGCTATCGCGAAGCCAAGGTCGACGGCATCGCCGAACGCGCCGAGCTGACCCGCGGCGCGGTCTACTCCAACTTCCCCGGCAAACGCGCGCTCTACTTCGCCGTCATGGCCGAGCTCGCCGAGCTCGCCATCGAGCCCGCGCACCCGGAGCCCGGCCGTACGGCAGGCGAGGCGCTGCGCGCCTTCGCGCGCGCGTGGGTCGCCAGACTCCCGCTGGCCACCGACGGGGCGCGGAGCCAGGCCAGGCTCGGCATGGACGTGCTGCCGGAGGTGCTCGCCGACGAGCGCACCAGGGAACCGTTCGCGCAGCTCATGAGACTCGACGCGATCATGCTTGGGCTCGCGCTCGAACGGCTGGGCCCGCAGGATTCCGGGCGCATGGTGCGGGTGGCCGAGGCCGTCCTCACGACCTTGCACGGGGCGAGCCAGCTGGCCGCCGCGGCACCCGGGTTCGTCGAACCGTTCAACGTCATCAGCACCTGCGAGCGGCTCGCCACTCTCGACCTCGACGACCGGTGGCCGCCTCCGCACCTCGCCTACGCTCCGGCGGCGCTCCCTGCCGACGAGCCGTGGACACCCCCGCACGCGATCGACGCCGTGCGCGGCGAGCCCGTACTGCCGACGGACGACGGCGTGGTGGCGATCCTCGGCCTGCACAGGCTCGAAGCCGCCGAGGAGGCGGTGCGAGCCGCGCCGCCGGGTGCGGAGGTCACCGCCGTCCTGGTCACCGGCGAACCCGCCGAGCTGCTGCCGCTGGCCAGGTTGGCCGTCGCCGAGGTGGTCGGGTGCTTGCGCCAGGCGTTTCCTCCCTCGGCGTGGCCGCCACTCCGTGTGGTCTACGACGAGTCGGGCGCTTTCGCGGCCGCGGCGGGCGTGCACGAGATCGGCGAAACGACCGAGGTCGCCCTCCGCGTCGAGGCGGGGCGCGTCGTCGCCCGCGCCGAAGGCCGCGGCGCCTGCCATGCCGCCGCCTCCGCCGACAGGACCCGGCCCGCATCGCGGCGGCCCCACCGGTAGGGCCGCCGACCCGGTCCATCGATGTGCTCCTTTCTGCTGCGGATTACATCTATGTGACCAATCTGCTAATTTGGTCACGAGTCATCGGTCACCTGAAGGGAGTGTCATGGCCGAACCGTTGAGTGCCGTCGATCGGCTGGCGCGCGCCGACCGGATCCTCGACGCCGCCAAGGACCTGCTCCTGCGCTGGGGCTACCGGCGGGCGGCGATCGACGAGATCGCCAAGCTGGCCGGTGTCGGCAAGGGCACGGTCTACCTGCACTGGCGCTCCCGCGAGCAGTTGTTCCTCGCGGTCGGGGCCAGGGAGGCGACAGCGATGATCGGTGAGGTGGTCGCCGCGATGCGCGCCGACCCTGCCGAGATCGCCCTGCACCGCTACATGCGCAGGTTCTTCGTGGAAGCGATGGAACGCCCCGTGCTGCGCGCGATCTTCACCAGGGACCTCGACACCATGGGCGCCTTCCTGGACAGCCCCGCCCGCAGGCCGCTGGAGAGCGCCAAACTGCTGGCCTCGCGCGAATACCTGGGCGTGCTCGCCGAGCACGGGCTGCTGCGCGAAGGCCTGCGCCCCGAGGACCTGGACTATCCGCTGCCCACGATCGTCTACGGGTTCTTCGCCATCGAGCCGTTCCTTCCGCCAGAGGTCACGCTCGGACTGGAAGACAAGGCCGACCATCTGGCCGACACCCTGCACAGGACGTTCGGGCCCGCCCGGGTGCCCACCGGATCCGGATGCGCCCGTGCCGCGGACAGGGTCATCGCGATATTCGAGCGGCTCGGCCGCGACTACAGGCAAGCGGCGTACGGAGACGACGCATGACAGTTCTCGGTCTGCACCACATCGGCCATGTCGTCAGGAACATGAGGGAGGCGGTCGAGCGGTACGGCACGCTCGGCTTCACCTTGCCGCCTCCGGCCTATCCCGTCCTGCCCCCGACGCCTGGCGCGCCCGCCGAGCCCTTCGGGGTGGCCAACACCCACGCCTACTTTCCCGGCAACTTCCTCGAACTGGTGACGCTCGTGGGTGGCGAGGCGGCGAGCCCGATGCCGGTCGACGCTCGCCCCGTACCCTTGCGGGTCCCCGACGACAGGTTGCAGGGCATCGTCGCGGCGATCCGCGACACCACCGCGAACCTGGCCGCCTGCCTCGACCGGTTCGAGGGCGTGCACATCCTCATGCTCGATACCGACGACGCGGGGAGCGAGGCCGAGCGGCTCACCGCGGCGGGTGTCGGGCACGGTGGCGTGCATGCCGTCCAGCGTCCCGTCGAGACCGCACAGGGCACCAGGATGGAGCCGGTCCGCTACCTGGAGATCGACGGGGTGGCGGCGGGGCTGGTGGCCGAGGGCAGGGTGGGGCTGGCCGAGAACGCGGCGTCCGAGCCCGGCCCGCACCCCAACGGAGCGGTGGCGCTCGTCGAGTGCGTGCTGTGCGTGGCCGACGCCGCGTTGCCGGAGGCCGAGGAGCGCTACACCCGCTACCTCGGGGTCCCCGCCCGCGGCGAAGGCGCTGCCAGGGTGTTCGACCTGCGCGACGCGGCTGTCACGCTGGTGGGCGCGTCGGCTCTGGGCGACCTGCTGCCCGGCGAGCGTCCCTCCGCGCTTCCCGGGTTCGTCGCCTGCACCGTGGCGACGCGCGATGTGCGGGCGACAGAGCGGTTCCTGCGCGACAGGGGAGTGCCGCTCGGCAGGACGGCCAGGGGCGAGATCTTCGTACCCGCCGACGCGGCACTCGGCGTCGCGATCGCCTTCCGCCCGCTGGACTGACGCCGTGGAGGAGCGGGCCGACAGCCGGACGACACCTCGGAGTCGGCCGACCTCCCGGCGGGAGGCTTCGTTTCCGGCGCGAAACCCATTCGCGCCTGCGCCGGCTCCTTGGGAAGATCATGTCTCCATGAGCAACCCCGTCTTCTCCGAGATCCCCACCGGCCCCGTGACCGTCCCCGACGTCGTCACGGCCCTCGCCGACGGCGACACCGTCATCCCGGTCTGGCGCAACGAGCTCGGCGGCCTGACGTTCCGTCTCGAGGACGGGCGGGGCGGCATGCGGTACGCCAAGTGGGTCGCCGCCGGCACCCCTGAGATCGACCTTCCCGGCGAGGCCGAACGCCTGGCCTGGGCGCAGCCGTGGGTGAGCGTCCCGCGCGTCATCGAGCACGGCAGGGATGCCGACGGCGCGTGGCTGGTCACGGCGGCGGTTCCCAGCCTGTCGGCGGTGGACCCTCGATGGATCGCCGACCCGGCGACCGCGGCGGCCGCGATCGGCCGGGGGCTGCGACTGCTCCACGACGCCCTGCCCGTGGAGCGGTGCCCGTTCGAGTGGAGCATCGATCGACGGCTCGCCCGCGCCGACGAGCGCATCGCCGACGGCGAGGGTCCGGCCGACTGGTCTCCCGAACACCGGCATCTCGAACTCGCGCAGGCCCGGGCGCGCATCGGCGAGCCGCCCGCGATCGACCGCCTCGTCGTCTGCCACGGGGACGCGTGCGTCCCCAACACCCTGCTGCACGACGACGGCACGTTCGCCGCGCACGTCGACCTGGGCTCACTCGGGGTGGCCGACCGATGGGCCGACCTCGCCGTCGCCGCCTGGAGCACGGAGTGGGACTACGGCCCCGGCTACGACACCGTCCTGTACGACGCGTACGGCATCGCCCCGGACCCGGAGCGCATCGCCTACTACCGCCTGCTCTGGGACATGGCATGACCGGTTGCGGCCGCCGGCACCCGTGCTCGAGACGTCACGACTGTGGGCATGCTCGATCGTCGCGCCCCGGTGGCGCGAGAGGTCAGCCCTGCTTGAGGTGGTCGTTCAGCCAGGAGATGGAGTCCCTGGCCGAGCGGATGCGCCTGGTCTTGGCGTCATCGTCCCAGCCGAGCTCCAAGCCCTCGTCGGCAAGCCGGTCGAAGGCGGCGAAGGCCTGGAGCTTCTGCCTGATGACCTTCTCCCATGCGTCGTCCTCGATCTGGTAGTAGACCGTTCGCTCACCTGGTTTGCGGAAGCGCCGTACGAGCCGGATCGACGTCAGAAGCTGCATGCTCGTGGTGAGGGAGGCGCGGCTGGCGCCGATCGCGTCGGCGATCTCGCCCGCCGTCTGCGCCGGTGGGTCGCAGGCCATCAGCCAGCCCATGATGCGGCCGGTGATCGGGGCGAGGCCCCACTCCTCGGAGACGAAGGTGGCTACCCGCTCCACCCAGTCGCGTACGCGCTGCGGGTCTTCCGGCATGTGATCAGTCCAGGGTGGGTGTGACGAGCGGGGCCCTGCGAAAATACCTGCGGCACCCCTGGATCGCCAGTTGCGCCATCGTGGTTGCCAGTAGTTTCAACACAAATCCGTCGTCAGACACGCCGCGCGATCGTGACGATCGACCGGCTGGTACCGGTGACGGGCTCGTGGTCCCAACCACCGTGCTGCGCCTCGATCTCGAAGCCCGCCTCGCTCAGGAACGCCCCGAGCCTCGGCACATCCAGGAATCGCAGACTCGTACGATCGACGTACAGGACGGTGCCGTCCTGGTCGCCGGTCGTCTCGGTGAACGTCACGACATCGTCGACCACAGACTCGACGTGATGTGACACCCGCAGCGTACGGCCGGCCTCGTCCACGACCTCGGCGGCGTTCCCCGGGTTCCAGCCTTCCCACGCGCGTGCCCCAGGATTGCGTGTTTCGAACGCGAACCGGCCGCCGTCCCGCAGAGCCCTCCGGATCGCGGCCAGTGACGTGCGCAGCTCCTCATCGCCGACGATGCACTGGAAGGCATTGCTGGCCATTGTGGCCAGGTCGAACTCGCGATCCCATGCAGCGTCCGCCGCAACGCCGGCAACCCACTCGATGTCGGTGCGTCGCCGGGCTCGGTCGAGCGCGGCCGGGTCCGGGTCAATCCCGACGAGCCGTCCGCGGTGACCGAGTTCGCGCGCTTGATGCAGCATGCTGCCCGTGCCGCAACCCACGTCCAATACGGCGTCCGCAGCCATCACGAGGTCGTTGTAGAACACACAGCTGCGATAGCGGTTGACGTCCCACGGGTTGAGCAGGTCATACAGAGCGGCAGCGTCGGCATCGGTGAACATCCCCGCAGTATCACGACACCGTCAGCGGTTGCCAACCGAATATCCCGAGCCGCGGACCTGCGTGCGAAGCCAGGTGACGGGTTGTCCCGCAACCCTCGGCTCCTCGTCGGGCTGCATGACCTCGTCCTGGTAGGTCGGCCGAGCGGAGATCGGTTGCGTGACTCTCGTGACGGAGTGTCGAATGGGATCGGGCACACGGGTGAGACGTCGGCGAACCCCTTGGAGAGGCAATGAGGCCGTTAGCCATCGCATTGGTAGCGGTCCTGATGGCCGCGGGCTGCTCGACGCCGAGACGGGACAAGATCACGGTCGCGTGCGGCGCGAGCGAGCGGTGGTGCGCGATGATGGCCAAGCGGTTCTCCGATGCCACCGGCGTGGAGGCCGACTTCGTCCGGCTGTCGAGCGGGGAGGCGCTGGAGCGGATCAAGGCGGCCAGGGCTCGGCAGGAGTTCGACGTCTGGCATGGCGGTCCGGCCGACTCCTACGTGGCCGCCAAGAGTCAGGGGCTACTGGAGCCGTACAAATCCGAAAAATCCGGTGAAATCCGGCAAGGGTGGGCTGATCGGGATAACGCCTGGAGCGGGATCTACGCCGGCGTGCTGGCCTTCTGCAACAACACCAAGGAGCTGGCCAAACGAGGCATGCAGCCGATCCGCTCCTGGCGGGAGCTGCTGGACGAGCGGCTGCGCGGCAGCGTCGCCATCGCCCACCCCGCCACGTCCGGAACCGCCTACACCGCCCTGTGGACGCAGGTGGAGCTCAACGGCGGCGATCATGAAGCGGCCCTCGGCTACATGCGCGGCCTCCACCCGAACGTGCTGAGATACAACTCCTCCGGCAGCGCAGCCGCCTTGCAGGCGGCCAAGGAGGAGGCGGCGGTCGGCGTCGTCTTCTCCCATGACTGCGTCGCCGCCCAGGAGCAGGGCTATCCGAACCTGCAGGTGACCTTCCCGCAGGAGGGCACCGGTTACGAGCTCGGTGGCCTGGCCGTGCTGGCTGGAGCCCACAACCCCGACAGCGCACGCAAGTACGTCGACTGGGCGCTGAGTGGGGCATCCCAGCGGCTGGGGCCGCTGGTGGAGTTCTACGCCCTGCCCACCAACACCAAGGTGCCGGCGCACTCCAAGGCGGCCGACCCGGCGACGGTCAAGCTGGTCTCCTACGATGTGGAGGTCGCCGGGCGCGCCAAGCAGGCGCTCGTCGACAGGTTCAGCGCGGCGATCGCCGAGCCGCCTGCCTAGGAGCAGCCCTCGAACTGCGGAACCGAGACCACCGACAGGTCAATGTCTGACTTGCCGAACCACTTGTCCAGCAACATGTGCGCCGTGCCGTCCTGGTACATCTGGGTGATGGCCCTGTTGAGCTCCTCACAGCCGTCGACGTCGCCCTTGCGAACGCCGATCGCCGTGCGTTGCTCGTTGAAAGTCGCGCCGACCAGGCGCAGGTCGACGCCCGGCTTGGTGAGCAGCCCCGCCAGGATCTGGCTGTTGGTGGAGATGGCGTCGATTCTGCCGTCCTTGATCATCTCTAGGCAGACGTTGTAGTCGGGTGCCGGGACGGCGATCGCCTCGACCCGGCGCTCGTCGACGATCCGCTGGGCGATGTTCGTGCCACGCACCCAGCAGATCTTGCGGCCCTTCAGGTCGCGGACGTCGCGGATGACGCCCTTGTCGGCCGGCCGTACCGCGATGTCCTGGAAGTCGACGTGGTACGGCCCGGCGAAGTCGATCACCTTCTTCCGCTCCGGGGTGACCGACATGTGGGCGAAGACCAGGTCGGCACGCCGGTCCGTGAGCACGGTGAGCTGGTCGCCGGCCTTGATCTCCAGCCAGCGGATCCGCTTGCCCAGCCGGGAGACGAGATCCTCGGCCACGTCGATGTTGAAGCCCTCGTAGGCGCCGTCCTGCCCCTTGAAGCTGATCAGCGGGACGTCGGAACGGATGGCGACGATCAGCTCGTCCTTGTCCACCAGGGATTCCGGCCGCACGGCGCCGCAGGCGGTGAGCAGCAGGATCAGGCAGATCAGCAGTCCTCTCACCTGTACTCCCTGAGTCGTGGCCAGACGCCGACCAGGATGAGCAGGGCGCCGGCGGTCAACCCGGCGGGGATCCACCGCCACAGCGTCTCCAGTGCTCCGTCGCCGCTGTCGATGGCGCGCTCGAAGTCGGACTCGTGCCGCCGGACCAGTTCCTCCAGCACCTTGTCGTAGCTTTCGTAGGCCTGGGTGAGCTCGCCGTCCCAGAACTTGATCGCCGCTTCGGCCGACATGGTCCGCATCCGCCCGTCGGCCTGCTGGAACCTCTGGTAGACGGCGAAGAGCCGTTCCCTGTCCTGGCCCGTCAGGCTGCCGAGCAGTCCCTGGAAGTTCGCGTGCAGCTTGCTCTGGTAGTCGGGCAGGCTGGTGGACTCGACGGCCGCGATCGTCCGGGACTTGTCCAGGAAGGTGTGTTCGTAGGTGTCCTTGCGGAAGCGGTCGAGCAGGTAGCGGCTCTGGTCTCCGTGCATGCTCTTGCTGATCGCCCGTGCTCTGGTCAGGGTGAGCACCGAGTCGAAACCGCGGCGCTTGGCCTCCTCCAGCGCCTGGCCCTGCCGGTTGAGCAGGGCCGTGCCGGTCACCAGACCGGCCGCGGTGAGCACGGTGGCGACCATCAGTGCCGGCGCGAAGACCCGGCGGAACCTGCTGGTCAGGTAGGTCTGCAGGCCCAGCAGGCAGGCCAGCGCGAGCAGCCCGGTGACGATGACGGCGGAGCGGGCCAGCGAGGTGGTCGAGCTCTCGGCGTCGTGCGCGCGCCTGACGATCGTCCCGGTTTCCAGGGTCAGGTTGTAGGCCTGGGGGAGCAGTTCGCGGTGCATGAGATCGGTGGCCTTCTGATATGCCTCGACCACATTGTCGGGCGGCTGTCCCGCGGTGTGCTCGGATTGCGTGTCCAGCAGCCGGGCCTGGGTCGCCAGCCGTTCGTAGCGGCCCAGCCCCTCGATCAGCGACTCGACCGTGCGTTGCTCGGCGGGGTTGTCCAGGGCCAGCCGGTAGGCCTTGAGCAGCCCCTCGGAGATCTCCAGCCGCCGCTGGTCATAGCTGGTCAGGTCGGCCTGCTGCTGCGGGCCGTACTCCCTGCCCAGCAGCAGGGTCTCGGCCACCAGCGCGTCCATCTCCGACATCTGCCGATACAGGCCCGTGGTGGCGAGCACCTGCGGCCCGGCGTCATGCCCGATGGTGCGCAGGCTGGAGCCCGTACTCGCCGCGCCGCCCAGGATCGCGGCCAGCAGCAACACCAGCGTCAGCAGGGACAGCCCGGCCAGCGTGCGCACCCGCCGGGAGACCGACTCCTTGCGCCGGACCGGAGGCATCGCCGTCACCGTCATGGCCTGCTCCGGCGAGAGACGCCCGGATCATCGGTGTGCACCGCGCCTCCCGAGATCGACTCGTGCTGGAAAATCGAGCATGGCTGCGGGCGCGGCAGGTCCGCAAGAGGGGCTTCAACGTTCGCAGCTCACCGTGTCCACCGCCGTCGTGCAAGCCTCCAGGCCCTCTTCGTCGGGCAGTACGCCGAGGCCGGGCTCGGCCGGAACCAGCAGTTCGCCGCCGTCGAGCACGAACGGGCGGGTGATGTCGCGGTGGTAGTACCGCTCGGTGGCGGAGATGTCGCCCGGCAGCGTGAAACCGGGCAAGCTGGCCAGCGCCAGGTTCGCGGCCCGGCCGAGGCCGGTCTCCAGCATGCCGCCGCACCAGACCGGCACGCCGTTCGCCTGGGCCAGGTCGTGGATGCGGCGTGCCTCCAGATAGCCGCCGACGCGGCCGGGCTTGATGTTGATGATCGAGCAGGCGCCCTGCTTGATGGCCTCGGCCGCGTCGCGCGCGCTGGTGATGCTCTCGTCCAGGCAGACGGGTGTGTCCATGCGGGCGGCGAGCGCGGCGTGCGCGCGCAGGTCGTCAGGGGCGAAGGGCTGCTCGACCAGCGCGAGCCCGTAGGCGTCGAGTTTCGCCAGGTGCCTGAGGTCGCCGGGCTGGTAGGCGGTGTTGGCGTCGACGATGAGCATCACGCCGGCGCCGAACGTCTCACGCACCGCCCTGACCGGCTCGAGGTCCCAGCCCGGCTCGATCTTCAGCTTGATCCTGGCGTAGCCGGCGGTCAGATGCCGGTCGACCGTGTCCAGCAGCGCGTCGACGGTCTCGGTGATGCCCACGGAGACGCCCACGCGCACGCGCTGCCGTACCCCTCCCAAGTGGGCGGCCAGGCTGGTGCGGCGTGCCCGCAACCAGCAGTCCAGCACCGCCATCTCCACGGCCGCCTTGGCCATCGGGTGCCCGCGCAGATGCCGCAGCGCGGGGCCGACCGCCGCCGGGTCCAGGTCGAGCGGGGCCAGTGCGGGCAGCATGAACCGCT
Organism: Nonomuraea sp. NPDC049152; assembly: GCF_040648355.1. Lineage (NCBI taxonomy): Bacteria > Bacillati > Actinomycetota > Actinomycetes > Streptosporangiales > Streptosporangiaceae > Nonomuraea > Nonomuraea sp. NPDC049152. Next base: position 38,660 of record NZ_JBEZDO010000028.1, read on the forward strand.
TGATCACGTCGGCGGCCCCTGCGAGATATTCGGGGCAGTACGTCGGCTCGTCGTCGGCCACGCACTCGCCCCAGCCCTCGCCCTCGTCGCTGAGCACCCGCACGAGCAGCGCGGTGCGTACCGTCTGGGTGCCGAGCGAGGTGCGGAACGGACTGACCAGCGGCAGCGCGACCTCGCGCAGTTCGACGGCGTCGAGCTTCACGCGGCACCCCCGCGGGCGAGCAGGTACCAGCCGGAGCGCGTGAACCCGGTGACCCGGTATCCCCGGCCGAGCGCGCCACCGAGCCCGCTCTCCAGCGCCGCCCGCCACCGCTGGGCCACCGCCGGATCCGCTGAACGGAGCGACTCGACGTCCGCGGGAGTCGCGCACCGCAGCAGCGGCGCACCCTCGGCCTCCCGTACGGTCCCCGTCTCGTCCACCACGACGACCCCGTCGCGATCCGAAACCGGCGGGGGAGCGGCGGCCTCGGTCGGCCAGGTGACGAAGAGCCGGTCGGACGGCCCGCCGTCGTTGATGCCGTCGCTCATCGGCCCGTAGAAATCGGGCATATAGGCACCGACCTGAGCACCCAGGCGAGTCAGATTGAAGAAGGCGTTGCGCCGGACCAGCGGGTCGAACGTCCACGACACGGCCACGAGCCCGTGCTCGGCCGCCCAGGCCCGCTGGTGTTCCTTGAGCGCCCGGCCCACGCCACGTCCGCGCGCCCTGGCGGTGACACCGGCGACGTGCGAGTGCAGGCTGTGGCCGGCCGCCCGGAAGCCTGCCGCCACCCCGACGAGCTCGTCGTCGAGGAAGGCGCCGCCCACGTACCCGCCGGTGTGGGCGAACGCGCACAGCAGGTCGAGGGCCATCGGCGGATCGTCACCGCGTCTGGTCCCCCAGACCTCGCGCAACAGTCGGTCGGCACGCCGCAGCGCCCCGGTGCCGTGGAGGGAACGGATGATGAGGTGTTCGGCCATGGGCCTCAGCATCGCGGCGCGCGCCGCCCGGGGCGTTGGCGTCCACGCCGAACTTCACCCGGTCTGCTTTGTGGCGCCGTTCAGCCTCAGCTGGAGGGCGAGCACCAGGCGCGTGTCCGGGTCGTCCAGCGCGATCAGTTCGCCGATCCTGCGCAGCCGGTACCGCAGCGTGTTGGGGTGGAGCGACAGCAGCTCGGCCGCGCGGGGCACGTCGTAGTGGGCGCCGATCCAGACGGTCAGGCTGTGCACGTAGTGGGTGCCGTGCCTGGCGTCGTGTCCGGCGACCAGCGCCAGCGGCTCGCCGGACAGGGAGGGTCTGGCGCGCAGCGCGGCCTCCGTGTCCATGAGGAACAGCGCAGCCGACAGCTCCTCGTGCGAGCCGGCCAGCTCCTGGGTGAACGGCCCGCAGACCGCGCGCAGCGCCTCTTCCGCCTGCCGCGCGCCGACGGGCACGGCGGCGACGGAGGCGACGGTACGGCCGATGCCGGCCCGCCAGCCGCCGCCCAGCCGCTCGCTCACCCTGGCCAGGGTGTCGACGGTGATTCTGCGGAGCAGCGGCGCGGACGCCTCGGCCGCGACGATCGCGTAGGCGCGGCCGTTCACCACGCCGGTCGCGGCCCTGATCCGGTAGGCCACGAACGCGGTGCGCAGCAGGTCGGCGGCGTGCGTCGCGGCGAAGGCGTCGGCCGAGCCCGCGTGGGAGCCCAGCGTCACGACCGTCACCGCTTCGCGCGGCAGCAGGCCGAAGGAGGTGGCCAGCTCGTCGACCGCGCCGATGCCGCGCAGCAGCCAGCCCAGGCACTCGTCCCGTCGGCGCCTCGCCTCGTCGGCGGCCAGGTTGATGCGCGCCAGGTGCGGCGCCGCGGCCGCGGCCGCCTCCGCGAGCACCGCGGCGGCGTCGTGAGCCAGCGGCTGCTCCGCCTGCACCGCCCAGATCGTGCCGAGCGCCTCGCCGTGCGCCCGGATCGCGATGGCCAGGCGGGGGTAGAACTCGCGCGGCACGCGACTCCAGACCACCCCGTCGGCGCGCAGCACGGCCGCGTACTCCTCGGCGTTGGTCGGGTGCTCGGGCACCCGGCGGCCCAGGATGCCCTCCTTGCGCAGCTCGTCGATGCGCTGGCCCTCGACCGTGGAGTAGGCCAGCACCCGCATCGCCAGATCCTCGATGGCCACCGCGCCACCCACCCGGACCGCCACCTCGTTGGCCAGCACGAACAGGTCGGCCGCCCGGGTTGCGCCCGGGTCCTCGGCCGGGGCGACCATCGCGAGCAGGGCGTCGACGAGCGTGTAGAGCTGCCCCCAGGACAGCTCGGGCGGTGCGGCGAGCAGCGCCGTGCCCGCCGCCTTGGCCGCGGTGGCCAGCGCCTGCTCGTCGCAGGTGCCCGGCTTGGCCACGACGACGGCCACGCCGCTGTCGCCCGCGCGGGCCAGGATCTCGGCCGACGGGCGGCCGGTCACCAGCAGGACCGTGCCGTCGAGCCCGGCCTGCGGCCCTTCGGGGTCGTAGATGACCGGGGTTCCCACCAGCGGCTCCCTGCCTCGCGGCAGCGCCAGCGGGCGCACCACGTCGGGGCCGAGGCTGTCGATCAGCACGCCGAGCGTGACGCGCCCGCGCGCCGTCACCGGGCGCCCCGCCTGAGCATCCTGCCGTGCCTGCCACCGGTGAACTCGCCGTCGGCGATCACCTGGTGGCCGGCCAGGAAGACGTGCTCCACGCCGGTCGGACGCACGTCAGGCCGCTCGTAGGTGCCCGCGTGGCCGATCGTGTCCTGGTCGAAGACGCAGAGGTCGGCGATCGCGCCCGGTCCGAGCCAGCCGCGCCCGGCCAGGCCGAACTGCGCGGCGACGGCGGAGCTGACCTTGCGGATCGCCTCAGGCATGTCCTCCTTATCGACGTACGTGCCGAGGTAGGTGGGAAAGGCGCCGAACGTCCGCGGATGGTTGGGGCCGACCGGAGGGCCGCCGTCGGAGCCGATGGAGACCAGCGGGTCGGCGAGGAACGCGGCCAGATCCCGCTCGTGCATGGTGTGGAAGACGCCGGAGGCGTGCGGGTCCCGCCTAAGCAGGTCGCACAGCGCCTCCCACGGGTCGCCGCCGAGGTCGGCCAGCCGCTTGCCCTCGATGGCCGGGTCGTTGTGGGTGAGGATCTGCACGTCCGAGGGGTGCAGCTCGCGCCAGAAGCCGACGCCGGTGCCTGTGTCCCGGCTCTCGGCGAGCGCGCGCAGCGCGGCGCGCTCGGCGGGATCGGCCAGCCGCGCGAGCAGCGCCTGCTCGCCGCCCTCGCACGCGATCGGCGGAAGCACCGCGACCAGCACGGTGCCGAAGGCCAGGTAGGGGTAGACGTCCGCGCGCACGTCCACGCCCGTGCGGCGAGCCTGGGCGAGCTTGTCGAGCACCATCGCGGAGGCGCCGTGCACCGCCCGTCCCGAGGCCTTGCAGTGCGAGACCTGCAGCCGGATGCCCGCCCGCCTCGCCACCGTGATCGCCTCGTCGAGCGCGTCGGCCAGGCCCTCGCTCTCGCTGCGCATGTGCGTGGCGTACGGCAGGTCCCAGCGCTTGGCCACCAGCGCGAGCGCGACCAGCTCGGACAGGTCCGCGTAGGCGCCGGGCACGTACTCCAGTCCGCTCGACAGCCCCACCGCGCCCGCCTCGAAGGACTGCGCGGCCAGCTCGCACATGCGCGCCAGCCCGTCCGGCGTGATCTCGGCGCTCATCCCCGCCACTGCCAGGCGCAGCGTGTTGTGCCCGGCCAGCACGGCCAGGTTGTTGCTCGGCCCGGCCGCCTCGGCCGCGTCCAGGTACTCGCCGAGCGTGGGGAAGGACGCCTCCGCCAGTTCGGCGGGCACCAAACCCCTCGTCTCCGGGTCGGCGGGGCCGCACGAGAATCCGCAGTTGCCCACGATCTCGGTGGTCACGCCCTGCAGGAGCTTGAACGGCTGCGGCGCCTGCAGGAAGGGCACGGTGTCGGAGTGGCTGTGCGGGTCGACGAACCCAGGGCTGACGAGCAGGCCGGAGACGTCGATCACGCGCCGGACCGGGCCGAGGTCGTGCCCGACGGCGACCACGCGCCCGTCCGCGATCGCGACGTCGGCGCGCCGCGGTGGTCCGCCGAGCCCGTCGTGGACCGTCCCGTCACGAAGCAGCAGGTCATGCATGGCGCTAGGCTCCCTTGCCCGCCATCGCGGGCGCTAGATACGGAAGGATGAAATCTCAGGGCGTGGCGGGTGCGGAGGCCAACAGCCGCTCTCCACCCGACAACCCGGCCGGCCGCCTTCCCGCGTACGCGGCCGGCGGTCCCCCAGCTCAAGCAGCTCGGCCACGGTGAGCCTGTCCTCCGCCGGGCCCCGCGCCGCCTGCAGGCCAATCAGCCTTCGAAGCGCATCCGGCGCAGACCGCATCCGCTCACCAGCAGGTCCCCTTCCTGGAGACGGAGTGTGAACGGCCCCGCCGTCCATGCTCCGCCCGGGGCCGGTGCCACCGGCAGCTTCAGCTCGCGGCCGATGCGCACCTCGTCGGCGCTCACGGTGGCGTCGACGCCGAGCTCCCGGCTGCGGAAGACGCCGTCGGGCATCGGCACGTCCGAGGGCGGCTCGGCGGTGTCGAAGGCGACAGGTGGGCGCGATAGGGGGCCGGTGCGGAGCAGCAGGCGGTCACCGTCGATCTCCAGCCAGGCTCCCTCGGCGTCACCCGCCCCGTGCCAGCGCCCGTCGGCGCCGGCGGTGAACACTCCCACGTCCGGGACCGCGATGCCCTCAGCGGTGGGTTCGAGGGTGAGCGTCCCGTCCCCGGCCGGATCGTGCCAGTGCAGCCGCTCCGGCGGCGCGAGCGTCCCCGGCTCGGGCGTCGTCGGCTCCTCCTTTCCGAGCAGCAGCCGCGCCAGCCGGTGCGACAGCCCCACCGGATCGACCGCCGTATGGTTGGCCAACACCGCGATGCCGATCCCAGGATCGGGCAGATACAGCAGGTTCGACCGGTACCCGTGCATGCCGCCCGCGTGACCGAACCAGCCCTCGCCGTGATAGATCCCCAGCGCGTACGGCTGGACCGTGCCGTCGGCCAGCACCCCCCTCTCCAGCAACCGCTCGCGCAGATCGGCCCCGAGCACGCGACCATCCGCCAGGAATCCGAACCACGGCGCCAGCTCCGTCACGCTCGTCACCAGCCCGCCGTCGCCGACCGCGCTCTCCTGGGTGTCGGCCCTGCGAGGCTCGCCCTGCGCGTTGGCATAGCCGTACGCCAGCCGCTCCAGCGGCACCGACGCGTCGTCACGGAACACCGAGTCGGCCATCCCCAGCGGTTCGAAGAGCCGTTCCCGCGCGAACTCCGCCAGCGACGAGCCCGCCACCCTGCCCACCACGACCGCAGCGAGCACGTACCCGGTGTTGGAGTAGGAGAAATCCGTGCCCGGCGCGAACGTCGTCCGTCGGATGCCCGTGAGCACCTCCAGCAGCCGTTGCTCGGTCATCTCCGCCAGCGGCACACCCGTCAGCGCCTGCAGCGCGTACCACTCCGGCAGGCCGCCCGTGTGCTGCAGGCACTGCCGCAATGTCACCGGCGCCTCCAGGCTCAGCTCCGGCACGTGCACCCGCACGTCGTCGTCGAGCCCCAGCTTCCCGTCGCGCTCCAGCAGCAGCACGCACGCCGCCGTGAACTGCTTGCTCATGCTGGCGATGTCGAACCGGGTGCGCTCGTCGACCGGCACGCCGAACTCCACGCACGCCGCTCCCTGGGCGACCGTGAGCACCGCGGCGCCGTCGGCGTACACTCCTACGGCCAGGCCGGGAGTATGCGGGCTGACCAGCGAGAACACCTCACGCTTGACTCGTTCGAGATCCATGCTGCCAGTATCACCAGGCGAGCGCTGCCGCCCTTTGGCGTGCGCGACGACGGATGCGCGCCGTTCTTTGTCCTGCGGGCACAAGAGGGCACCGGGCCTGGGTTCCCTGTGAAGGTCAGCGGCGGCCGTACAGGGCCATCCGGCTGATCATGGCGTCGGCGGTGAGGTGGTAGCAGACCGTCACGCAGCCCAGCACCTCCGTGGGATTGCCATCGTCACAGGCTTTCACTCGGGTGTACGGCGGGCTTTGTCGCCGGGGCCGAAGCTGGGCGCCCGCCTTGGGCGTCCCGCACAGCGGCGGGGATCACGAAAGCGACCTGGCTAGGCCGGGCCGAGCACCCTGGGCGTGACCAGGGACGTCGCGACGTCGGCGAAGTACTCCTCGGAGCTGCCCTGGACGCCGAGCACGACGGCCTGCCCGAGCCCGGACAGCAGGGCCTTGAGCGCGCGGGCCAGGCGCACGGCCTGCTCGCGCGTGATGGGCACGCCGGCGTGTTCCCGGCCCGCGAGGTGCTCCGCGAGCAGGGCCTCCGAGGCGTTGATCGCCGCGTTGAGCTTGGCCAGCAGTTCGGCGTCGTTCAGCACGAGGTCCATCACGCGGATCTCGAACAGCAGCATCGCGGCGGCCTCAGGGTCGGCCGACATCCGCCAGTACTGCCGGGCGATGGCGGCGACGACCTCCTCCAGCGGCCGGTCCTGCGCGATCTCCACGACCGGCTGGAGGTCGAGCGGGCCCGTATAATCGTCGACCATCGCGACGATCAGCCCGTTCTTGCCGCCGAACAGCGAGTAGACCGCGCCGGTCGTCAGGCCGGCCAGCTCGGCGATGTCCTCCAGCTTCGCCTGCGAGCCCTCCTTCCCGACGATCTCGCGTGCCGCGTCGATCAGCGCGCGCTTGTTGACGGCCTTGCTTTCCGCCCTGGTCAGCCGCATGGCGTCGGAGTCTCCCGGTTTCTAGGATAGGCAAACAATAATGTGAATTATTAGAACAATCCAGATTACTAGCCCGCGACATGGAGGCCACGATGGACGTCGACCAGCACATGAGCCGGGTGCTCGACTACGCCGCGTTCCCCACCATGGACCAGATGCACGCCGAGCTCGACGACCTCGCCGCCGCCCACCTCGACCTGGTACGGCTGCGCCGCATCGGAACCTCGCGCCTGGGCGAACCGCTGCGCGTGGCCACGATCGGCGCAAGTCCTCACGACGCGGTGATGGGTCCCGGTAGCAATCGCGGAAAATCCCACGAACCTATCGCTGACCTGAGATTACCCGGGTTCTCGAGACTGCTGATGATCTCTGTCGCTAGGGTTCGTTCCGGTTCCGGTACGTCCGTGGAGATTGGTGGGGGTTGGCGACTCAGTTCTTCTCTGACGAGCAGATGGAGCGGCCGCGCTCGTACCCGGACATCGGCCGGGAGGAGCTGATCAGGTTCTTCACGCTGATGCTGCGACCTCGCCCATCCTCAGGCTCGGGACCCGCACACTTCGCACGTGCCGAATGGTTCGTTGCAACGCAGGCCAACGAGGCGCCGTTGGCATCACTAGCACCGTTCGAGCGTGAGCAGCGGCTCAGAAAACACAGGCGCTGGTGCGCCGGGATCTGCGGCAACAGCCTGCTCCAGGCGGCGGAAGCCGTCCTCCAGCTCGTCGGGACTGAGCTGAGCGAAGAACGAAAGGGTGCGCAGGCGCAGCCGTTCGAGCATGTCACCGCGGGTGCCGGAGGACGGCTCGGTAACCGTGCCGAAGCTGGCAACGCGCCAGCCGGCCGACGTGAACATCGCGATGACCTCGTGCAGCGGCTGAAACAGCGAGGCGTCCACCTCAAAGCCGCGGGGGAAGTGCTCCAGCCACCACGGCCGGGGATGGTGGTCGCTGAAATTCGCGCGCAGTAGCAGCCGCCCGCCGGGCCTGAGCACCCTGGCCAGCTCCCGGGCCGCCCCCGGCTTGTCCTGGACGTGGTGCCAGGACAAGAACATGAGAGCGTAGTCGGCGCTGCCGGACGGCACTGGCATGTCCTCGGCGGAGCCTGCCACATACCGCACACCGGGATGCAGGGACTGCGCCTGCGCTATCTCGCGCATGCGGACCGAGGGCTCGACGCCGGTCACCGGCCCGAACGCTCGCGCCAGCGCGGGGGTGAACCTGCCCGTCCCTGAGCCGACGTCCAGCCCCGCCAGCGGGCGCCGCTCGGGCAGCAGGGCTACGAAGGCGCTGATCCATACCTGCAACTGCCGCTCGGTGAGCGCACGGCCACGCGCGTAGTCCTGGTACTGCTCCGTGTCGTAGTCGATCCGTCTCATCACAGCTCCCGCGTGAGCCGGGCTACGGCAAACCGTCGGCCCGATATATCGACTTGATACATCGGCACGATATGCGGTGTCGCGTCATGCCACAAGGGACCGCGTCGACTCACCTACGCGGGCATCCTTGATGTGTCAACGCGGTCCCCTGGGCAACTGCTACCCGCCACTCGCGGCTGTTGGACCCGCGGCCGGTCAGGGGTGGGGTTCCTCGTGGGGAAGGGGGTTCGGCTGGTCCTGAGTGGCGGCCCAGGTGGCCAGGAGACGCAGGCCGTCGGCGCTGGGGGTGTCCGGCGCGGCCGTGTAGATGACGAGGGTGAGGGTGGGTCGGAGGCGGGGGTCATGGCTTCGAAGTGGAGTTCGAGGTCGCCGACTTCGGGGTGGTGGAGCTTCTTGGTGCCGGTGCGGTGGTGGCGGACGTTGTGGTCGGCCCAGCGCCGCCGGAAGACCTCGCTGCGGGTGGACAGCTCGCCGATGAGGTCGCTCAGGTCCTTGTCGTAGGGGTTGCGGCCGGCCTCGACCCGGAGCACGGCGGCGACGTCGTCGGCGACCTTGTCCCAGTCGCTGAAGAACTCGCGGGCGGCGGGGTCGAGGTAGGTGAACCGGGCGGTGTTCGCCGGCCGACGCGGATCGGCGAGGATCGGCGCGAACAGGGCGGCCGCCAGCCGGTTGACGGCCACAAGGTCGTGGCGGTCGTTGCCGATCCAGGCGGGGGCGTCGCTGATCGCGTCCAGCATCTGCTGGAGCGCGGGCCGGATCTTGCGGGCGGCCGGGCGGCGCCGCGGCGCGGCCGGGGCGGGACCCCGCCGGGCGAGGTCGAACAGGTGGTCGCGTTCGGCGTCATCCAGGTGGAGGGCGCGGGCGACGCCGTCCAGGACGCCGTCGGAGGCCCCCGACAGGTTGCCGCGCTCGAGCCGGACGTAGTAGTCGACCGAGACCCCGGCGAGCATCGCGACCTCTTCGCGGCGCAATCCCTTCACGCGGCGGTTGCCGCCGTAGGCGGGCAGCCCGGCCTGCTCGGGGGTGATGCGGGCCCGGCGGGAGGCCAGGAACTGCTGGATCTGCGCGCGGTCGTCCATGGATCTCACGGTAGGCGACGCCCCAGTCGCGAAGCAGGTACTGGCGTTACCTGGAACGACAGGCACTGCCGCATCCGGGCAAAGAGACGTTTGCTGGAGGTGAGCCCCCGGAGAATCCTCGGCTGACCCGGCCGGGGTCGGGCTCTGATCAGCGCCGTCCAGGGCGGTAGGGCCACCGCGGCCGGTCCGCTCTCAAGGAGAAAAGATCATGAAGCAGGTGAAGCTAGGCGGACTGGACGTAGCCCGGATCGGGCTGGGTGCGATGGGGATGTCCCACGGCTACACCGATTCGGGCACCGATGAGGCCGAGTCGATCCGGACCCTGCACCGGGCGCTTGAGCTGGGCGTCACGTTGATCGACACCGCCGAGATCTACGGCCCCTACGCCAACGAGGAACTCCTCCGCCGGGCCCTGAAGGGCCGCCGTGACCAGGTGGTGCTGGCGACGAAGTTCGGGCTGGTCGCCCACGCAGGGGCGGGCCCGTGGAACCTGGACTCCAGCCCGGCCAACATCCGCACCGCGGTGGAGGGGTCGCTGAAGCGGCTCGGTACCGACCACATCGACTTGTACTACCAGCACCGCGTCGACCCGAACACGCCGATAGAGGACGTCGTCGGGGCCCTGGCCGAACTCGTCGAGCAGGGCAGGGTCCGGGCGATCGGCCTGTCGGAGGCCGGGCCGGACACCATCCGCCGCGCGCACGCCATCCACCCCGTCACCGCCGTCCAGTCGGAGTACTCGCTGTGGACGCGAGGGGTACCCCGTGTCGGTGGAGCGCGGCGGCGGCCGCGACCTGGAACCGGCACCTGTCCGCTCGCACCTCCTTCACCGCCTGGGCGCAGCGCTCGCTACTCCTCCTACGGCCTGATCCACCTCATCGCGCCCCTGCCGCTCCCGCCGAACGCCGACGCCGCGGCCGTTAGCCCGGCCGTCACCGCCATGAGGAGGGCGATCGCGCCGCCGGTCGTCATGGCGGCGGACGGCGAGGCCGCGTCGACCATGATCCCGCCGAGCAGGGCGCCGGCAGCGATGGTCGCCTGGAAGGAGGAGGTGAACAGGATGGCGGCGGCCTCGGTCGCGTGGGGGGCCGAGGCCGCGAACCAGGTCTGCGAGCAGACGGGCACGGCACCGTAGGCCAGGCCCCAGACGACGAGCAGGGCCAGCGCGCCCGCCTGGCTGCCGCCGAGCACGGGCAGCAGCAGGGTCGAGCAGGCGATCATGAGGCCGCTGACGGCGAACGTGGCCTTCACCGCCCTGGTGACCACGGCCCCCGCGACGAAGTTGCCGACGATGCCCGCCACGCCGTACACGAGGAGGAAGGTGGTGATCTGGCCGGGGCCCACCCGGGTGACCTGCTGGAGGAACGGCGTCACGTAGGTGTAGGTGCCGAAGTGGGCCAGCACGACGAGGAAGGTCAGGGCGAGTGCCGTCCAGGTCCCGCGGCTGCGCAACAGTCCGCCGAGGACGCTCAGGCGGGTCACCTGGTCGGCGGGCAGCTTGGGCACCAGCGCGACCAGCGCCACGAAGACGGCCATGGCCATCACACCGAGAACGACGAAGGCGGCCCGCCAGCCCGCCAGGTGTCCGATGAGCGTGCCGGCGGGCACGCCGAGCACCGATCCCAGCGGGACGGCCGAGAAGATCACCGCGGTCGCCGTGCCGACCCGCTCGGGCCGCACCAGCCGTACGGCCAGGCCCGCGCCGATCGACCAGAAACCGCCGATGACCAGCCCGACCAGCACCCTGGACACCGCCATGACCCAGTAGGCGGTGGCGACGGCCGCGAGGAGGTTCGCGACGGCCAGCAGGAGCATGAGCGCGCAGAGCATCGTGCGCCGGTCGAGCCGCCGGGTCGCGACGGTGACGGTGGGCGCGGCGATCGCGGCCAGGATGCCCGGCACCGTCATCATCAGGCCAGCCGCGCCGTCGGAGATCGCGAAGCTCGATCCGATCGACGTCAGCAGGCCGATCGGCAGGATCTCGGCGGTGACGATGGAGAAGATCCCCGCCATCACCGAGACGACGGCCAGCCAGCCGATCAGCGGTGATCGCGTGGATCCTGGGGCGGTGAGGGTGGAAACGGTCGCTGTGGGCACCCGTCCAGTTCAGCAACCGTGGCCTGCGGACGCTGGCGGGATTGAGACCTCACCAGAACCGCCCCCAGAAGTATTGAACTGATCTGTCCAGAACGTGCTACGGTGAAGCCATGGCACGGCCGAAGCAGTTCGACGAGGACCTGGCGATCGACGCGGCGATGCGCGCGTTCTGGACCGCGGGCTACGAGGCCACTTCGACGCAGGACCTCTGCGAGGCGACAGGGCTGGGCCGCAGCAGCGTCTACAACACGTTCAAGAGCAAGCGCGACCTGTTCGAGAAGGCGCTGCGTCGCTACATGGACGACAAGAACGCCCCGTTCCTCGACCTGCTCGGCAGCGGCCTTCCCCTGCGCGAGAAGGTCAGGGAACTGCTGTGGGGGGTCGTCGAGTCCGACGAGCGGGATCCGCTCGGCTGCCTGGTGGTCAACTCGATGGTCGAGCTCGCGCCGCGCGACGAGGAGGTCGCGGCGATGCTGCGGCGCGATCACGACCTGCGCTTCGAGGCGCTGCGGACCGCCCTGGAAACCGGCAGGCGGCTGGGGGAGACCGACAAGGATCCCGCCGAACTCGCCCACTTCCTGATCGCCGTCATCGGCGGCATGCGGGTCGCGGTGCGCGGGGGAGCCGGCAGGTCCGTGCTCGAGTCGATCGCGCGCAACGCGCTCGACGCGCTCTGATTTTTTCGTGTGCCAATTTTGTACTGATCTATCTAAAAGGAGGCGCGGCTCATGCCGTTGGCCGTCTACATCCTTGGCCTGGCCATCTTCGCCCAGGGCACCTCCGAGCTCATGATCGCGGGACTGTTGCAGGACATCGCCACCGATCTGGGCGCATCCGTTCCCGACGCGGGCCTGCTGATCTCGGCGTTCGCGATGGGCATGCTGGTGGGTGCCCCCGTGCTGGCCGTCGTCACGTTGCGATGGCCGCGCCGGACGGCGTTGCTGGCGTTTCTCGCGCTGTTCGCCGTGACGCACGTCGTGGGGGCGCTCGCGCCGGGCTTCGGCGTGCTGTTCGCGACCAGGGTCGTGGGCGCGTTCGTGTACGCGGGCTTCTGGGCCGTCGCGGCGATCACCGCCGTCGGCCTCGTGCCCGCCGGCGCGCGCGGCAAGGCCATGGGCGTCGTCGCGGGCGGGCTCACGTTGGCGACCATCTTCGGCCTGCCCGCGGGGACGCTCATCGGCCAGCACTTCGGCTGGCGCGCCGCCTTCTGGGCGGTAAGCGTGCTGTCGGTGCTCGCGATGGCGGGGGTGGCGGCCACCGTGCCCGCGGGCCGTACCCATGGAGAGGGGACGCCGGTGCTGCGACGGGAGCTGCGCGCGATGGCCAGCCCGCGGCTCTGGCTCGCGTACGGCACGACCGCGCTGTCCACCGGCGCCCTGCTCGTCGTCTTCGGCTACCTCGCGCCGCTGCTGACCGGCACCACGGGACTGCCCCCGGCCTGGGTGCCCGCCGTCCTCGCGCTGTACGGCGTGGGCGCCTTCATCGGCATCACCATCGGCGGCAGGACCGCCGACGCGCACCCGTTCGCCACGCTGCTCGTCGGCCTGGCCGGGCTGCTCGTCAGCGCGGTGGCGCTCGCGCTGACCGCCGAGAGCCCGGTGGCGGCGATCGCACTGTCGTTCCTGCTCGGCGCGTTCGGCTTCGGCACCAACCCCGCGCTGAACACACGGGTGTTCGCGCTCGCGGAGGACGCGCCGACGCTGGCCGCCAGCACGAACTTCTCCGCCTTCAACGTCGGCATCACCGTGGGCCCATGGCTGGGCGGCCTCGCCATCGAGGCGGGCTGGGGCTACCCGTCGGTCGCGTGGATCGGCGCTCTCCTCGCGGTCGCGGCGACAGCGACCGTGGCGGTGGCCGCCGCAAAGCAGCGCCCCCTCGCCTCCCTCCGCGCCGAAACGGCCCCATCTTCCTAAAGATACCTTTAGCAAGATATCTTTAGGATTATGGAAGAGGAGATCGCACGCGTTGCCGACCCGCAGCGCATCCGGGCGCTGGCACACCCGCTGCGCATCGAGTTGATCGAGGTGCTCGGTGCCGAAGGCGAGGCCACAGCCACGCGGTGTGCCGAGATCACCGGCGAGAGCGTCGCCAGTTGCTCGTTTCACCTGCGGATGCTGGCCAAGTACGGCTTCGTCGAGCCAGGCGCGCCGCGCGGGAGGGAGAAACCGTGGCGGCTGGCCGCACGCACCCGACGTTTCGGCACCGACGCCGACGATCCCGCCTCGGTCCAGGCGATTCAGGAGTGGGCCGCCGTCGTGGTGGAGCGGGAGGCCGATCGGCTGCGGGAGTGGATCGCCCGGGTTGCCGCGGAGCCCCAGGAGTGGGTGGAGGCGTGCCGGCTGAACACCTCGACGTTCTGGGCCACGCCGGAGGAAGCGGCACAGGTCAGCCAGGCGCTCAGCGAGTTGACCGACCGGTTCGCGCGGCGGCGGGACGACCCGGCGTCCAGGCCTCCAGGCGCACGGCCGGTGCGACTCTTCGGAGCCGTCAGCGTCGACCCGCACTGGTCGCGCGCTGAAGAGGAGCCGTCATAGACGCGGGCCCTCCAGCCACCTCGCTGGTCAACTGGAACAAGGTCGGCTTCCTGGTCGGCGGGCAGGCCGTGTCGCAGGCGGGAAGCTTCGTCCTGCTGATCGCCATGGCCTGGACCGCCGTGCGGCTCGGCGGCAGCACCGGCGTCAGCGCGCTGATGCTCGCCGCGACCCTGCCCCGCGCGCTCATGCTGCTGTTCGGCGGGGCCGTGGCCGACGTGCTCGGTCTCCGCTACGTCCTCCTGCGCACCATGGCGGCGCGGGTCGTGGTGCTGCTGAGCGGCGCGTTCGTGGCTTTCCACGTGGAGCGATTATGGCCACTGATCGTGATCAGCCTGCTTGAGGGCACGTTGCTCGGTCTCGGCGGGCCTTCGTCGACTTCCGTCCTGCCGCAGCTGGCCAAGGGCGATGCTCTGGCGCGGGCGAACTCCCTCTACTCGATCGTGCTCCGGCTGGCTCCCATCGTCGGCGTGCCCGTCGGGGCCTGGCTGATCGCTCACGGTCAGGTCGGGCACGCGTTGCTGGTCAGCGCCTTGGCCTGCATGGCGGGGCTGGGCAGCCTGCTGTACGTGACCCGCGGAATCACTCCGCCGGGCCGCGAGCCCGGCGAGTCGATGCTGCGGCGGTCGGCCGACGGCCTCCGGCTGCTGGTTCGGTATCCGCGGCTGCGCTGGATGTTCGTCGCCTCCTTCTCCCTCGATCTCGCGTTCAACTGGCCCACGGAGGTGGCGCTTCCCCTGCTGGTCTCCGAGCGCGGCTGGAACGTCGGCGTCGTGGGGTACGTGGTCGCGGCCTTCGGCGCCGGCGCCATCGTCTCCAGCGGGCTGGGTGCCGTTCTCGCTCATCGGATACCGCTGTTCGCCCGGCTGGTGGTCGCCGGGGCAGGCATCGCCGTCGGCATCGTCGCCATGGCGCTGGTGCCTTCCATCGCGGCGCTGTGCACGCTGATCTTCGTGGTGGGGCTGATGTTCGGTCTCACCGGCCCCGCCATCATCACGGTCTACCAGGAGTCGGCGCCGCCCTCACGCTTGGGCGCGGCCATGGCGTCGTTCTCCTTGTCGGCCATCGGCGCGGCACCGCTCTCCATCGCCGTGTTCAGCGGCCTCTCAGCGCTGCTCGGGGTCGCGGCCACCTGGGTGGTGTGCGGCGTGGTCGCCTTTGGCTGCCCTGTCGCCGCCCTGCTGGCGTTGCGTCATCCGACGAGACGCTCGATCACGTCGACGACGTGATCGGCGTACGGTCGCACGCGCGGCAGGAGATCGTCCCAGCGCTCCTGCTCGGGGTGCTGGTAAGAAACGTGTCAGTGCGCCATGGAAAGCGCTGCTTGTCCGAACGGAGGTGAAAAAACCACCGTCGCTCTGCCGTCGTAGCGGTGGAGTGATCCGTTACCGCTATCGCGGCACCAAGATTCCGACGCCGTGGTCATCACAACCGGCAACCGCCGCCGTCGGCGGATGACCACCGGGCAAGACACGTGGAGAGCCCGGTGCATGGAGACATGCACGCCGGGTTCGGCGGGCGGGTCAGGGAAACGGGCTGGCCGCAAGACCAGCACCGCGCCCTGGCCCGACCCAACCCAGGTACACGGGATTGCGCCGCCGCAGGTCAGCGCTCGACGGTAGTTGGTATGACATCGAAGCGGCCACGTCAGTGCCGGCGCTGGGGTGCGGGTCCGGCCCGGCCCGGCCCGGCCCGAAGGACTGCACCGAGTGAAACGCGAAGGCGGGGCCATCGCCTCATCCGCTACAGTTGGCCTCATGTGTTCCGTCATCCACAACTGGCAGGCGATCCGCACCCGGTCGGCGTTCTGACCGCGGTGCAGGCCGTCGCCTGCACCGGGTCCCGTGTCCACCGTTCACCTCTGGATGACGAGGATTCCTTTCATGCGCGCAACCTCGCGCCCCACTTTCGTGTTCGTTCATGGCGGCTCCAGCAACGCTCAGGCCTGGAGACCCCTACAGAACGAATTGGCCCTGCTCGGTCACCTTTCGTACGCCGTCGACCTGCCAGGCCACGGCGACCGCGCCGACACCCCCGCCGCCTACTACCGGCTGCCGCAAGACGCCGCGGCACTGGCCGACGCCCCCTCCCCGATGCGCGCCGTCACGTTGCAGGACAACGTGCGGCACGTGGTGGACATCGTGCGCCGGCTCGCCGAACAGGGCCCGGTCGTCCTGGCCGGCAACAGCCTCGGTGGCCTGACCATCAGCGCCGTCGCCAACGCCGTACCGGAACTGCTCGACCGCGTGGTCTACCTCTCCGCGCTGTGCCTGAGCAGCCCGGCCATGCTCACCGAGGCGTGGGACGTGGTCGACGACAACCTGCTCGACGCCGCGGCGGCCCGGATCGCCGTGCCGGGTGTGCCCGACCCCGGTGTGGCCCGCCTGAACTGGCGCAGCGCCCACGCCGACCCGGAACTGTTCGCCGAGTTGAAGACCGCCATCATGGCCGACTCCACCGACCACCAGTTCCGGCTGCTGCTTGACTCCATGGACCCGGATGAGAACTATACGGTGCTGGAGCCGGCGGCGCTGGTCACGGCCGACGGATGGGGACGCGTCCCGCACACCTACATCCGCCTGTCCGAGGACCGCGGCATCACCCCGGCCGTCCAGGACTACATGATCCGCCAAGCGGACGCGCTGACCCCGCACAACCCCTTCGACGTGCACACGCTGGCGACCTCGCACGTCGGCTACTTCAGCCGGCCGCAGGTCTTCGCGGAGCTGCTGGCGGACCTCGCCTGACGCTCTTTGCCGCCCCCGCCGCCGTCCTCGGCGGCGGGGGCGTGCTACGTCAGCTCGTCCAGGTCACGTCGCGTCCGCAGGGTCTCCAGGTGGGTCGGCCCGAGCGCGCGGATCCTGCCGTCCAGACTTCTCTCCAGCTCATGTCTGCCGCGTTCCGCCTCGCCCCGCCGACAGAGCAGGGTGGCCACTGAAGTACCGCGCCTCCACCCGAGTCACGCGGTCCCAGCAGACCCCCACCGCGTGCAGCAAGCGCCACGGCCCTCGGAGTGTGGAGGAACGGAAACGTACGCTAAGCCGATCCGCCCAGCTCACCGAGGTGTGTGGTCGTCTTCGCGCAGAGGGGGTTGACGTACGTTTTCGTTCCAGCGCATGTGGGGGTCCACTGGAATACGGGGGGAAGGGGCGCTGGAGCTTGGCGAGGGGCACCGCCCCGCTGATCGTAGGCAAATGGCTGGCGGTCTCTCGGCAGAACACCCTGGCCGCAGCGCTGAAGAGGGGCATGCTGCGGAGCCACCTCCTGGACTCCGTCGTCCAGCGGCCGGGGCGGCCCGCCCATTGCGGCCGGGTCCACTGCGACCCGCCGGAACGGCTCCGCCAAGCCCTTCACGGTGAAGTCCCACGTAGGCACCCGCACGTCGCCTCGGCTGCTGGGCATCGTGGCCTCGCCCCGCGCAACCGCGATCACGCGAAGCGGCCGACAACCCTTGGCCGGGCACTCCTCATCGACGAAGGACTTGGGCTTGCTGAGCCCGGCGTAGGCAGCTGTAGCCGCCAAAACCGGCACGCCCAGCGTGCTCCCATCGGCCCAGCGCAGCTCGGCCGGGGCAGGCGCCTGGGCCGGGAGTTCGGTTTCCAGCTTCCAGGCGCTGTTGATCGTGCTCCGTCCGACCCACCGGGGTATGCGCCTCCAATCGGGCTCTACGGTCAGGTTCCGCAGCGGGACGAACCCTCGATCCAGGGCTCGCGCTCCGCCGAGCTCTGCCAGCGTTCGGCGACCTCGCGGGCGCGGTCGGTGAACTCGTCAGCAGTGACCGGCGCTCGGGCGGAACCGCAGGCCGGCGCGAGCACGAGGAGCACCGCAGCTGGAACTATTCGCATATCCGGTAGACGTGCAGGCGGGTGGCGCGGTTCGCTCAGCCGCGCGTCAGCGGGTGATGGAGACCTCGGTACGGGTTGTAGTTGCGCACAACGGACGATCAGATCGCCGGCCGCCGCAGCCGCCAACGGGCCAGGCTCGTAGTCCGACCGCTTCGCCAGCCTGACTGGTGACCCTACTCGCCGCCCTCGAGCAATGTGACACAGAATTACCTGGCGGGCCGGACGAACGCCCAGCTCGCCGGCCGCCGAGGCGGACCCGACTCGGCAACGTTATGTGTCACATCGGCTAAGGGGGGCCCGAGTGTCGATCCTCGAGTTCCCCGCCCCGCCCGCCGAACCGGGACGCAGTGCCGTCGGCGGCGAGAGCGTCGCAGCCGCCGTCGACCGCTATCTCGACTCCATCCAGACCAAGACCACCCGTGACAGCTACGCCGAGACCCTCGCACGCCTCACGGCGCTCGCCGGGAACGAGCCCGCCGCCGTGCTGACGGCCGAGGACTACGCCGCGGTGATGGACCGGTGGGACGGTGCGGCGGCCGCGACCTGGAACCGGCACCTGTCGGCATTGACGTCGTTCACCGCCTGGGCAGGGCGACAGGAGATCCTCGCCACCAACCCCGCCCGCCGCCTGGAGCGCCGTAAGCCCGTCCGCCGCGGTGACCGCTCGATCCCGCGCGGCCGGCTGGACAAGCTGTTCACCGACGACCGGCACGGCCTGCGCGAGCGGGTGCTGTGGCGGATGCTGTATGAGACCGCCGCCCGCGCTGAGGAACTCCTGTCGCTCAACATCGAGGACCTGGACCTGGAGTTCCGGCGCGGCCGCGTCCGCTCCAAGGGCGGCGCGATCGAGTACGTCCACTGGGCCACCGGCACCGCCCGTCTCCTGCCCCGGCTGCTGCGAGGCCGCACCCGCTCTGGCGGCCAGGCGGGCGGCGGCCTCGGGAGACGACGCGGGCTTCGTGGACGCCGACATCGCGCTGCACGCCGCGGTGGTGGCGGCGGCGCGCAACCCCGTGCTCACCGACCTGTTCGGCGAGTTCGTGCCCGCGCTGCGCCAGGGCCTGGTGGACCTGGTCGACCTGCTCGGGCTCCGGTCACACGACCCCAACACAGGTGACGCCTCGCACGCCGGCCTCGTGGGAGCGATCGAGAAGGGGGACGGCGAGGCGGCCGGCCGCATCCTGCAGGAGGAACTGACCGCGACGCTGAGAGCGCTCAAGGAAATGTCGGCACCCCCGTCTAGGCTCTCCTCCCATGGCTGACCGCAAGCACGGCGTCCCCGCGCCGCCGACCGACTCCACCGTCAACTCGGCCGACTGGGACAGCGGAGACCTGTCGGGCGAGCAGCATCGGCGGGTGGCGTTCGTCGACGTCGACCTGACGGAGGCGGTCAGCAGGGGAGCGGAGTTCGTCGAGTGCACCTTCCGCGACTGCCGCTTCAACGCCTCCACCCACGAGGAGACCGGCTTCATCAACTGCACCTTCACCAGGACGTCGTTCTTCGACACGACCTTCACCAGGTGCAAGTTCGTGGGCAGCATGTTCGACGGTTCGACCTACGACCTGATGAAGGTCGTGGGCGGCGACTGGTCGTTCGTGGGGATGCCGGGGGCCGACCTGCGCAATGCCTCCTTCACCGACGTGCGGATGCGGGAGGCCGACCTGACCGGCGCCCGTTTCGCGGGATCCAAGGTGCGGGGCGTCGACCTGTCGGGCGCCTGGCTGAGCAAGGCCGATTTCACCCGCTGCGACCTGCGCGGTAGCGACCTGTCCTCGCTCGACCCCTTCGGCAGCGAGGTGGCGGGCGCGATCATCGACCCCGTCCAGGCCATCACCGTCGCCACCAACATCGGCATGAGCGTCAGCGACGCGGGCTGACCAACCAGGTCTACTGCGTCTCCGGCAGGCCGGTGCCGGCCCACGGCCGCGGGCAGGCTTGGTGCCCATTGCGGGGGCACGTTCGTCGGCCGGTGGTGGACACGAACATGCCCGGTCTTGGCGTGACGGTGACGTCAGGGCGCGTCTGCCGCCGCGTCGAGGGCGATGATCCGCGCCGTGGCAGTGGCGGTGGCGATGATCGCCTCGTTGGAGTCGATGAGCGAGGCTTCCAGGTAGGCCACATCTCCTCGGCGGTGAACCACGCGGCCCCTGCCGATGAGCCGGCCAGGGCGAGCCGGCCGGAGGAAGCTCGCCTTGAGCTCGAGGGTGGACTGGAACTGGTCGGGCTGGAGCGTGGCGAGGAGTGCGGGCCCCACGGTGTCGTAGAGCATCGCCGCGACGAAGGCTCCCAGGACGTTGCCCGTGGGATTGGTGAAGTCGTCGGTTGCCGTGAACGATAGCTCGATCGTGCCGTTCTCAACGTCCGCGCTGAGGAACTGCAGTCCCAAGGTGGCCGCCGCGCGAGGCAACGGCGCTCGGCCCTCCACCGCATCCCAGAACGGTCCGGATCGCCCGCTCATTTCGTCTCCCTGGTGCCAGCCATCCCGTCTTCTGTCTAACGCTGGTCATCCCACTTCCTCCCTCGCGCCAGTCATCTCGGCAGGACGATGCACGGCGAGCCCACCTATACACCGTGGTTTGCGGCTGGTGGTTCGAGCCTTACCCGCACCCCGAGATTCGCCGCCTTCGGATACGGGCCGAGCGTGGAGTCAGCCGCGGAACGGCTGATACGTCAGCTGCTTGACCCTCCGCACGAACGGCATGGTCTCCACGTGCTCGACCCCGTCGAGCATCCCGATCGTGCCGCTCAGATAGTTGTAAAGGTGAGCGGTGTCCTTGGTGACCACGACGGCCATCAGGTTGGAGGAGCCCGTCGTCGCGGCGGCGTAAGTGACCTCCGGATGACCGGCCAGGGCCTCGCCCACCGCGTGCAGGGACCGCGGCGCGGCGGTGACGTACAGAATCGCCGCGTTATGGAAGCCGAAATGCTCGGTATTGAACTCGACGTCGATGTATATCGCCCTGGAGCCAACGAGCTGGGCCAGCCTGCGCCTGATCGCGGATTCGGAGCGGCCCGTCGCGTTCTGGAGCTCCGCATAGGTGGCGCGTCCATCACGCTCGAGGGCGGTGACCAGCGGCTCGTCCTCCTCGGCGATCCGGGCTGGCCCTGGGTCCGGGTGCGGCTCCGGGGTGAGCGCGGCGATCTCGGCGGGGGTGAGCGTCCCGGCCTTGGAGAACCAGCCGGTCAGGCCTCCGAAGAAACGGTGCAGCAGCTGGTGGGCGCGGATCTCGACGATGTGCGGGGTGCGCGGCAGTTTGCCGAGCAGCAGGTCGTCGCTGTCGCGGCGGGTGCGGGTCCTGGCCGTGCAGGCCACTTCCGTGCCGCCCGACGTGAGGCTGATCCACGTCGTGTCGGGGCGCCTGGCCAGCGCGTCCGCGATCGTCGCTGCCCCCTCGGGCGTGCAGCGCAGCCGTAGCATCCAGTGCTCCAAGCCCTGCTGGACGGAGGCGCAGCGGACGGCGACGACCCGCAGCCCGGCCTCGGATCGCAGTCTGCGGAAGCGGCGCGCCACGGTCTGGTCGGAGACGCCGAGAACGGTGGCGATCCGGCTGAAGGAGGCGCGGGGATCGAGCTCCAGGGCGTGCAGCAGCTTCCAATCGATGTCGTCGGTTCCGTGGGATTCCACGCTTACAGCCACTCCCCATGTCGGATTCCGGCGCGCAGCCCGCTCTGGCTGGAGGCATCGACCTCGCCTGCCCGATCGTACGGGAAGCCCGCGCCGTGCGGGCCGTACGGGGAGGGAACACATGCGCAAGTGGGGGCCGCTCATCGCGGTCAGTCTGGGAACGTTCATGCTGCTGCTCGACGTCTCGATCGTGGTGGTGGCGCTGCCCGACATGGCGCGGGCGCTGCGGGCGTCGCTCTCGGATCTGCAATGGGTCATCGACGGCTACGCGCTGGCGCTCGCCGCGCTGCTGCTCGGCATAGGCGCCGCCGCCGACCTGCTGGGCAGGCGCCGGGTCCATGTGGCGGGTGTCGCGCTCTTCGCGGTGGCCTCGCTGGCCTGCGGACTGGCGTCGTCGCCCATGGCCTTGGTGGCCGCGCGCGGGGTCCAAGGGGTGGGCGCGGCCGCGATGTTCGCGACCACACTACCGCTGCTCGGTACGGTGTACCAGGGCAGGCAGCGCTCGGTCGCGCTCGGTCTGTGGGGCGCGGTCAGCGGTGCCGCGGCGGCGATCGGCCCGCTGGCCGGCGGACTGCTGACCGAAGGGCCGGGCTGGCGGTGGATCTTCTTCATCAATCTGCCCGTGAGCGTGGCGGCGATCTGGCTGACCCGGCGCACCGTGCCCGAGTCGCGTACCGCCCGGGGCCGGCGGATCGACTGGGCGGGCACGACGGCGTTCGCGTGCTTCGCAGGTGCGTCGACGTACGGGGTCGTGCGGGCGGACGATACCGGGTGGACGTCGGCGCACACGCTGACCATGTTCGGTCTCGCGGCGCTCGCGCTGGTCTGCTTCGTGCTCGTCGAGCGCAGGGTGGCCGATCCGCTGCTGGACCTGTCGCTGTTCAGGAACCCCGCGTTCACAGGTGTGATGGCGGGGGCGCTCGCCTACAACGCGGCGGCCTTCGCCGTCCTGCCGTACACCGCGATCTGGCTGCAGACGGTGCTGGGGCTGAGCCCGCTGCTCGGCGGTCTCGCCACGCTGCCGCTGGCCGCGACGGGGTTCGTGGTGGCGGCGATCGGCGGCCGGCTGCTGCACAGGGTGCGGCATCACGTGACTCTCGGCGCCGGCCTGGCACTGATCGGCGCAGGCACCCTCGCGCAGGCCGTACTCGACGCGGGCTCCTCGTGGGCCGTGCTGCTGCCGGGGCTGGTGCTGGCGGGTGTCGGCGTGGGACTGGTGTCTCCGGCGCTCGCGGGTGCCGCGCTCGCCACGGTGCCGCCCGAGCACGCGGGCATGGCGGGCGGTGCGGTCAACACGTTCCGGCAGCTCGGATACGCCTTCGGCGTCGCCGTCTTCGGCACGGTGCTGACTTCCCGCATGGCGGACACGCTCACCCGTGGCCAGGCCCATGCGCTCGCGGGCGGCGGCGCTTCCGGGCTGCGTATGGCGGGGGCACCCGAGCATGTGCTGCGGACGGCGTTCGCCTCGGGCCTGAACGCGGCGGCGCTCTTCGCGGGGGTCGTGGGGCTGCTCGCCGGGGTCGCGGTACTGGTGCTGGCGCGGGAGCCGCGCCGCGTCGAGTGGAAGGAGCCGGAGGCCGTTCAGGAACCGCCGGCCAGCGCGGCGGCCCATTGATCAGACCAGCGGACGTGGGGGCGTAGAGCCAGGCAGGGCCCGCGCCCAGGCGAAGATCGCCGAGGTGGACGCCAAGATCGCCGACCTGGGCAGCATCCGGGCGGCTCTCACCCAGGTGGTGGCCGCCCGCTACGACAGCCTCACCCACTGCACCTGCCCTGACTGCCCCCTGCCGTTCGCCGACCTGGCCGACTCGGCCGATGGCGACCCTCGATGACGCTGCACCGCACCGCGGTCCCGCTCCTGCCGCTGACTCCTGCTCCGGCGGAACCAGGAGTCAGCGGCCCGTCGCCTGGCGCGTGGTGAGGGCGTCGAGCAGGCCGGGGAACGCCTCGTCCATCTCGGCGCGGCGCAGGGCGTTCATCCGCGAGGTCCCGACGTAGTACTGCCGGATCAGGCCCGCCTCGCGCAGCACCTTGAAGTGGTGCGTGGCGGTGGACTTGCTGACCGCCATGTCGAAGCCGCCGCACTTGACGTCCTCGTCGGCGGCGTCGAGCTGCGTGACGATGCTCCGGCGTACCGGATCGACGAGGGCCTCCAGCACCTGCTGGAGGTCGAACTGCGACACCTCTGGGTGTGGCGGCGTACGTCCCATGGCTCCAATAGTACGACACTCATCAAAGTTTGACAGCGGTCGTACTTCTGCGCGACAGTGACTCGCGTTGACAGCGAGCTGAGGAGGGTGGCATGGCGAGGACTGTGCGGTTCCACGAGATCGGTGGGCCCGAGGTGATGCGGCTGGAGGACCTGGAGACAGGCGAGCCGGGACCGGGCGAGGTGCGGATCAGGGTGGACGCGATCGGGATCAACAGGGCCGAGGCGTTGTTCCGGAGTGCCCAGTACATCGAGCCGGTCAAGCGACTGCCCGCCAGGCTCGGCGCCGAGGCCGCCGGTGTGATCGAGGCGGTCGGCCCTGACGTGATCGGGTTCGAGGAGGGGCAGGCGGTCAGCAGCGTGCCGGCCTTCTCGCAGAACGACTACGGCGTCTACGCCGAGCGGGCGATCGTCCCCGCCGCCGCGCTCCTGCACCGGCCCGACGGTGTGGACGCGGTGTCCGGTGCCTCGGTGTGGATGCCCTACCTCACCGCATATGGCGCGTTGGTGGAAGTGGGCGGAATGCGAGCGGGTGATGTGGTGGCGCTGACCGCCGCCTCCAGCAGCGTCGGCCTGGCCGCGATCCACACGGCGAACCGGATGGGTGCCACGCCGATCGCCGTCACCCGCACCAGCGCCAAGAAGGAACGCCTGCTCAAAGAGGGTGCGGCCGATGTGATCGTCTCCGACGAGGAGGACGTGCCGGCCCGGCTGCTGGCCCTGACCGGCGGCAAGGGGGTCGAGTACGTCTTCGACGCCGTCGCCGGGCCGGGCGTGACCGACCTGGCGCGGGTGGTGGCCCCGGGCGGCACGCTCTTCCTGTACGGCGCGCTGAGCGGGCAGCCGACGCCGTACCCGGGGTTCGATCTGGGCATGCCCGCCCTCAACGTGCGCACCTACACGGTGCTGGAGACCACCAAGGACCCCCTGCGGCTACGCCGCGCCGAGGCGTTCGTCGCCTCGGGCCTGCGTACCGGAGCCTTCCGGCCGGTGGTGGATCGCCTGTTTCCGCTGGAGGAGATCGTGCAGGCCCACCGCCACATGGAGTCCGGCGACCAGTTCGGCAAGATCGTGGCCACCGTGGCCCACTGACCCCTCTCACGCACAGCAGCGGCTGGGGCTGACCGAGGTCGGCTACGGCCTCCTGCTCACCGTGTTCGGCGCCGGCGGGCTGGCAGGCAGCAGCAGCCGCCACGGCCGCCATCACCGCGCTCGCCTGGCGGCCGCTGCGCGCCGCCTGAGCCAGGGGACGGCCACCAGCGGATCTCAGCCGCTCTCCCACGTGCTCGGAGAGCGGCGACCGGCCCTCCTGCCCCCTTGTGGCGGGTCCCCCGTGGGGTCGTCAGTCGGCGGGTTGGGTGGCGGCGAGGGCGGTGGCGGGGTCGGGCTCCGGCGGGCCCGCGGGGAACCAGTCGCCGTCCGAGTCGACGAACGGGTACCAGCGGCCGTCCCTGCCGTAGCGGACCTGGACGTCGCCGAGAGTCCAGTGGTTGCGGCTGACCTCGAAGCCGGGCAGCTGCCATCCTGCGCGGGCGACGGCCTGCTTGGGCGGGTTCCACGAGGTGGTGAGCGTGTCGAGGGCGTCAGAGCCGCCGTACCGCCACGACTGGACGGCGGCGGGCAGGCCGATGTCGAGGTCGTGGGTGGCGGCCAGCCGTACCCTGTCGTGGAACTCGGTGAGTACGGCCGTGGCGCCCGACACCAGCAGCTCGCGGGCCCGCAGGGCCGCGTCGGCGGCCAGCACCCGCAGGGCGGCGGGGTCGATGCCCGGCGCGGGCTCCACCTCGAGTGGCTCGCAGAAGGGGGGATCGGTGAGAGCCAAGGACGGCAGCGGAGGGGTGCCGTGGGCGTAGGCCTCGGCGACGGGGGTGCCGGTGGGCGCGGTGGCGCGCTGGAGCGAGGCGATCAGGTCGTCCTTGTCCAGCCCGCGCATGAGCATCAGCAGGAACGGGTCGCGGTCGAGCAGCCACGAGGCCTGGTAGCACAGGGCGGCGGCGTGCTTGCACGGGTGACCCCAGTCGGGGCAGTCGCACTCGGGCTCCAGGTCGCCGACGCCTGGCAGGAGCTCCACCAGGTCGTACGGCAGATCGCCGTCCAGCAGCGCGGCCAGATGGCCCGCCTTGGCGGCGATCTGCTCGACGAAGGCCGGCGCCACGGGTGCGACGTGCACGGCGGCGGTGTACTCGCCCTCGGCCACCGCCGCGATGCGGCCCGCGCTGACCGTGATGGGGCCGAGCTGCCCCGTCTTGGCGTACGCGCGCCCCTTGGCGAGGAGGGTGTGGTCGAGCGAGGTGTCCTCCAGCGCCTTGAGCCACGCCCTGCCCCACCACGAGGTGGCGAAGCGGGCGCCGGCGCGCTGCGGGGCGAAGGCGGGAAATCCCTTGGCGGCGGTCATCGCAGCTCCACGAGGTTGAGCAGGTCCGCGTCGGTGAGTTCGGTGAAGTCGTTGGACAGGACGGCCTCGGCCAGCGATCGCTTGGTTTCGAGCATCGTCGCGATGCGGTCCTCGACCGTTCCCTCGGCGATGAGCCTGTGTACCTGGACGGGACGGGTCTGGCCGATGCGGTAGGCGCGGTCGGTGGCCTGGTCCTCGACGGCCGGGTTCCACCAGCGGTCGAAGTGGATGACGTGGTCGGCTCGGGTGAGGTTGAGCCCGGTGCCCGCGGCCTTGAGCGAGAGCAGGAAGACGGGGGCCGCGCCGTCCTGGAACCGCTTGACCATCTCCTCCCGCCTGGCCACGGGGGTGCCTCCGTGGAGGAACTGGGTGGCGACGCCCCTGCCGGCGAGGAAGCGCTCCAGCAGGCGGGCCATCGTGACGTACTGGGTGAAGATCAGCACCGCTCCGTCCTCGGCGAGGATGGTCTCCAGCAGCTCTTCGAGAAGCTCGAGCTTGCCCGAGCGGCCTTCCAGCACGGGATCCTTCTCGTGCAGGAACTGCGCGGGGTGGTTGCAGATCTGTTTGAGTCCTGTCAGCAGCTTGACGATCAGGCCACGCCTGGCCATGCCGTCGACCGCCGAGATGGACGACATCAGCTCGCGCACGGTCGCCTCGTAGAGCGCGGCCTGCTCCCTGGTGAGCGAGACGGGCCTGTCGGTCTCGGTCTTGGGCGGCAGTTCGGGCGCGATGCCGGGGTCGGACTTCCTGCGGCGCAGCAGGAAGGGCGCGATCAGGCGGCCGAGCCGTTCGGGTCGCGGCTCCCAGCGCGTACGGAAGCGGGTGAGCGAGCCGAGCAGTCCAGGCGTGGTCCAGTCGAGGATCGCCCACAGCTCCGACAGCGTGTTCTCCACCGGCGTGCCGGTCAGCGCGACGCGCGCGGCCGAGGGGATCTCGCGCAGCGCCTTGGCGGTGCCGGAGCGGTGGTTCTTGACGTGCTGGGCCTCGTCGGCCACCACGAGGTCCCACGTGTGCTCGGCGAGGACCTCCGCGTCGACGCGCATGGTGCCGTAGGTGGTGAGGACGAAGCCGGTGTCGGCCAGCGTGCGCTGGGCGCCGTGGTAGCGGCGCACCGGAACCCCTGGGGCGAATCTGGCGATCTCCCTCTCCCAGTTGCCCAGGAGCGAGGCGGGGCAGACGACCAGCGTCGGGCCGCTGTTCCTGTGCAGGTGGAGCGCGATCAGCGTGATCGTCTTGCCCAGGCCCATGTCGTCGGCCAGGCAGCCGCCGAGCCCCAGCGAGGTCATCTGGGCCAGCCACCGCAAACCCGCCAGCTGGTAGTCGCGCAGCGTCGCGGCCAACCCGCTGGGCGGCTCCACGGGCTCGGCGACCAGCCTGCCGCGCAGCTCATCCAGCGCGGGGCCGGGGGAGACCTCGATCTCCTCCTCTTCCACGAGCGCCGTGCCGGTGAGCGCTGCCCCGAGGGCCTCGATGCCGGTCAGCGGCTTCATCTCGCGGTTCCTGGCCTTACGGGCCAGCTCGGGGTCGATGAGCACCCACTGGTCGCGCAGCCGTACGACGGGGCGGTGGGCTTCGGCCAGGCGGTCCATCTCGGCGGCGGTCAGCTCGTCGTCGCCGAGCGTCAGATGCCAGTCGAAGCGGAACAGCCCGCTGGACTCGCCGCCGAGCACGGCCCTGGCGCCGACCCCGCGTACGAGCTCGCGCGGCCAGTGCACGTCGATGCCCTTGGCCGCGCCGGACAGCAGGTCGGACACCTCCTCGTCGGACAGGTCGAGCTCGTCGGGCACCTCGGCGTCGAGCAGCCGCTCGAGCGGCGGCCACCGCCGGGCCGCCCTGCGCAGCTCGACGACCGCGTCGACCTTCGCCCTCGGGCCGAGTCCCTGGTCGCGGCCCGCCCACAGCTCGGCGGCGTCCACGACGAGCGAGGGGTCGGCCATGCTGTGCAGCTGCACGACCGCGCGGAAGCTCGAGTGCTCGGCGCCGCCGGTCTCGATCCGCAGCGACAGCCGTACGCCGGGGTCGGCGGCCCACTCCCGCAGCTGTGGCGTCTTGACCGGCTTGGCGGCCGAGTAGGCGGGCACGCCTACGGCGCGCACGGCGCCGGGGGAGCGCGGCATGCCGTCGGCGACCGCGTCGAGGAAGGCGCGGACCAGGCCCTCCGCGTCCGGCAACAGGCCGGGCGCCGACGGCACGGGAACGGCCCGCGCCGTGGCGGGCATCGCGTCGGCCAGCTCCCTGACCTTGGCCATGTCGGCGGCGTCCAGCGGACCCGCGCGCCACGCGGCGTAGTCGCCGGCGCTCACACCTGGCCTGATGCGTCCCTTGGCGACGATCTGCAGCGCCAGCAGCGCCACCGCGCCCCAGAACCTGCTGGCCGGGTCGGCGCTCTGGTCGGCGCGGGCCCTGCTGAGGAGCGCGACCGCGTCGGTGACGGGGACGCGGGTGACGGAGGTCTCACGAGGGCCTTCGGGCTCCGCGATCGTGACCGTCTCGTCGCCTGCTGGGTCGAGGAAGGCCACGGTGCCTGCCCTGGGCGGGTCGCCCGGTTCGAAGATGGCCGCGTGCCGAAGGAGTTCCCGCATAGCCGTACAGCGTACCGTACGCTGTAGCTGAGGTTTACCACAGGATCAATTCGGAAGTTGGCCTCATTCTGGGCATATTCGATCACTCATAGGCTCTGGGGCATGACTTCTAACGACGGGATCGCCGGTTGGGCGACGGGGCTGATGGAAACCATGGGCGCGCCGGGCGCTGGGCTCGCCATCGCGCTGGAGAACCTCTTCCCGCCACTGCCGAGCGAGGTGATCCTCCCTCTGGCCGGATTCACCGCGGGCAGGGGCGGCATGGGATTGATCGAGGCGCTGGTGTGGACCACGGCGGGCTCGGTCGTCGGCGCGCTCGCCCTCTACCTGATCGGGGCGTTGCTGGGCAGGGACAGGGTGGTGGCGATCGCCGAGCGGCTGCCGCTGGTGAAGGTCTCCGACATCGAGAAGACCGAGCAGTGGTTCGCCAAGCACGGCGTGAAGACGGTGTTCTTCGGCCGGATGATCCCGATCTTCCGCAGCATGATCTCCATTCCCGCGGGGGTGGAGCGCATGCCGCTCGGGGTATTCCTGCTGTTCACCACCCTCGGCAGCGCGATCTGGAACACGATCTTCGTGATGGCGGGTTACTTCCTCGGCGACAACTGGGCGCTGGTGGAGGGCTACGTCGGCATCGGCACCAACCTCGTCATCGGCGCGGTGGTGCTGGCCGTCCTCGTCTTCGTCGGCGTACGGCTGGCCGAACGCCGAAAGGGCCGTCATGCGGATCGTCGCTAGGGTCACGCTGGGAGCGCTGACCGCCCTCGCCGAGCTGATCGCGCTCCCCGTGCTCACCCACCCGCGCATGGCCGCCGTCGCCACCCGCGTCGCGGACATGGAGGCGCGCAGGCTCCGAGTGCGGGTGGGCGGCTTCTCCCGCGGCCAGGCCCTGCGCTACCTGGCCCTGCGGGCGCCCGTCGGCATCCTGGGCGGCATCGTCGTCACCCTGCTGGTCATCGGCCTGGTCACCGGGGTGCGCGCGCTGTGGACGTGGGGCCACGGCGAGGCGATCGACGGAATGCTCATGACCCCGGGGCTGCTCGCCTACTTCCTGGTCGCGGGCGTCGTGCTGCTCTTCCTCGACCTGTCGGGCATCGTGGGCGTGCACGCCCTCGAACGGCGGCTCGCCCTCCACACGCTCGGCCCACACTCCACCGAGGCGCTCGAACGCAGGATCGCCGAGCTGGCCGAGACCAGGGCAGGCGTCCTGGCCGCCGTCGACGCCGAGCGCCGCCGCATCGAACGCGACCTGCACGATGGCCTGCAACAGCGGCTCGTCGCGCTCGCCATGGTGATCGGCAGAGCCAAGCGGGGCCGCGCCGAGCTGCTGGAGCAGGCGCACGAGGAGGCCCAGCTGGCGCTCGCGGAGCTGCGCGAGGTGGCATGGCGGGCCTACCCGAGCGGCCTCGACACCCTCGGCCTCGGCGACGCGCTGGCAGCGGTGGCCGAACGCTCGGCCGTATCGGTGAAGCTGGTGTGCGAACTGCCGCGGCGGCCTCCGCGCGAGGTGGAGACGGCCGCCTATTTCGTGGTGTGCGAGGCGGTGACCAACGCGGCCAAGCACGCGGAGGCGGCCCTGATCACCGTGAACGTCTCGGCCGATGCGAGGATCGTCACCGTGAACATCGAAGACGACGGCAAGGGCGGGGCCGACCTCTCGGGTGGCGGGCTGTCGGGCCTGGCGCGCAGGGTGGCCGCGCTCGACGGCTCCTTCTCCGTCTCCAGCCCGCTCGGCGGGCCGACCGTGGTGAGGGCGGAGCTGCCGTGCGGGTGACGCTCGCCGAGGACTCGACGCTGCTGCGGGAGGGACTGGCCAGGCTGCTGGCCGAAGAGGGCCATGACGTCGTGGCCGCCGTCGGCGACGGCGACGCGCTGATCGAGGCGGTCGCGGCCGACCGGCCCGACATCGTGGTGGTGGACGTGCGTATGCCGCCCACCCACACCGACGAGGGGCTGCGCGCCGCGCTGGAGATCAGGCGCCGCTGGCCCGCGGTCAAAGTGCTGGTGCTGTCGCAGTACGTCGAGAAGAAGTACGCCACCGAGCTGATGACGGGCGACGTGGCGGGCGTCGGCTACCTGCTGAAGGACAGGGTGGCCCAGGTGGCCGACTTCCTCGACGCGCTGGAGCGCGTCGGCGGGGGCGGCGCCGCCTTCGACCCCGAGGTCGTACGGCAACTGCTGGCCCGAACGGCGCAGGCCGACCCGCTGACCAGGCTCACCCCGCGCGAGCGCGAGGTGCTCGAGCACATGGCGCAGGGCTACACGAACGCCTCAATCGCCGAGGCGCTGTTCGTGTCGCAGAG
Source organism: Nonomuraea sp. NPDC049152 (assembly GCF_040648355.1). NCBI lineage: Bacteria > Bacillati > Actinomycetota > Actinomycetes > Streptosporangiales > Streptosporangiaceae > Nonomuraea > Nonomuraea sp. NPDC049152. The sequence goes on from NZ_JBEZDO010000028.1 coordinate 69,429, forward strand.
CGCGGTCGAAAAGCACGTCAACGCCGTCTTCGACAAGCTCGGCCTGTCCCACACCACCGGATACAGCCGCCGCGTCCTGGCCGTGCTGCGCTTCCTGTCCTAGGGATCCCACTGTGAGGGTGAGGACCAGGCGGCGGTCGAAGCCGGCGGCGAGCGCGGCGGCCAGACCGTCCCGCGCCGCCGACTGTCGGTGGCGCGCCCTAGGGTGGGTGCCGTGATCAGCCAGCGGGCGCTCAACCGCGCCACTCTCGCCAGGCAATTGCTGCTTCGCCGGCACGCGATGAGCCCGACGCAGGTCATCGAGCACCTCGTCGGCCTGCAGGCCCAGGCGCCGTTCCCGCCCTACTTCGGGCTCTGGTCGCGCATGGCGGCCTTCCAGCCGAAGGAGTTGGCCGAGCTGCTGGTCGACCGCCAGGTCGTGCGCATCACGCTGATGCGCGGCACCGTCCACCTGGTCAGCGCTCGCGATTGCCTGGCGATCAGGCCGCTCATCCAGCCCATGCTCACGCGGGCTCTGACGACCAGGCGGGTCAAGGGCATCGACCACGACGCCGTGGTCGCCGCGGGCAGGGCGCTGCTGACCGAGCGGCCGCTGTCGGTGAAGGCCATGACCCCGCTGCTGGCGGAGAGCTTCCCCGACGCCGCCCCCGGCGACCTGCCGGTGATCCTTCGCTGGCTGCTGCCCATGGTCCAGGTGCCGCCACGGGCGGTGTGGGGCAAGGCGGGCGACGCCGTCCTCACGCCCGTGGAGGCGTGGCTGGGTCGCGACCTCGACCCGGAGCCCGCCATCGAGCACCTGCTGCGGCGCTACCTCGCCGCCTTCGGCCCCGCCACGGTCGCCGACATGCAGGCCTGGTCGGGGATGACCGGGCTGCGCGCGGCGGCGGCCGGACTCGACCTGGTCGACCTCGGCGGCGGCCTGCTCGACCTGCCGGACGCGCCGCGCCCCGACGAGGACACACCCGCGCCCGTGCGCCTGGTCGCGCCCTTCGACAACCTGCTGCTCAGCCACGCCAACCGCACCAGGGTCATCTCCGACGAGCACCGCAAGAGCGTCATCACGATCAACGGCCAGGTCCACGGCACCGTCCTGGTCGACGGTTACGTCCACGGCATCTGGAAGCGCGACAAGACCGAGGTGACCGTCTCGCCGTTCGGCCCGCTGACCGCGGCCCAGCGCGAGGAGATCGAGGCCGAGGCCGTCGGCCTCCTCGCCTTCGCGGAGCCCGGCAAGCGGCCGTCCGTCAGATTCGGCTGAAGAACGCCTTGATGTCGGCGGCCAGGAGGTCGGGCTCCTCCATCGCGGCGAAGTGGCCGCCCCTGTCGAACTCGCTCCAGTGCACGATGGCGTTGGTCATCTCGGCCAGCGCTCGCACCGGCTTGGCGTTCTCCCTGGGGAAGACGGCGACGCCGGTCGGCACCTCCAGGCGCTCGGGCATGCCCCATGACTGGGCGAACTCGTAGTAGAGCTGCGCCGACGAGCCTGCGGTGCCGGTCAGCCAGTAGATCATCACGTTGGTGAGCATCCGGTCGCGGTCCACCGCGTCCTCCGGCACGTCCTTGGAGTCGGTCCACTCCTTGAACTTCTCCACGATCCACGCCAGCTGACCGACCGGCGAGTCGTGCAGGCCGTACGCCAGGGTCTGCGGCCTGGTGGCCTGGATCTTCAGGTATCCCGACCGGTCCTCGAAGGAGTCGTACTCGGCGCTCAGCTCGGACAGGTCGCCGAAGGGGAAGGTGAGCAGGAAGTTGACGTGTACGCCGATCACCCGATCGGGCTCGGCGATGCCCAGCTCGCGCGAGATGCCCGAACCCCAGTCGCCGCCCTGCGCGCCGTAGCGCTCGTAGCCGAGCCGGTTCATCAGCTCCGCCCACGCCCGAGCCACCCGCTTGAGGTCCCAGCCCGCCTCGCCGGTCGGCCCCGAGAAGCCGTAGCCGGGGATGGAGGGGATCACCAGATGGAAGTCCTGGGACAGGGGCTCGATGACGTCGAGGAACTCCACGATCGACCCCGGCCAGCCGTGCGTGAGGATCAGCGGCGTGGCGTCCTCGCGCGGCGAGCGGACGTGGACGAAATGGACGTTCGTGCCGTCGATTTCGGTGGTGAACTGCGGCAGGGAGTTCAGCCGCGCCTCCTGCGCGCGCCAGTCGTAGCGCTCCGCCCAGTAGGTCACCAGCTCTCGGAGGTAGCCGGTGGGGACGCCGCGGCTCCAGCCCTGGCCCGGGATCTCCGAGGGCCACCGGGTACGGCCCAGGCGCTCGCGAAGGTCGTCGAGGTCGGCCTGCGGGACATCGATGCGGAACTCCTTGATTTCCATGCTTCGACAGTAGAACCAATAAAGGACAGTTCCCGCCCTTAATATGAAGACCGTGACACCAACCCGGCTGCTGCGCCTGCTGTCGCTCTTCCAGTCCCGCCGCGACTGGACCGGCGCCGAGCTGGCCGAACGCCTCGAGATCGACGTGCGCACGCTCCGGCGCGACATCGAGCGGCTGCGCGAGCTCGGCTACCCGGTCCACGCGGCCAGGGGAGTGGCGGGCGGCTACCGCCTCGGCGCGGGAGCGGCGCTGCCGCCGCTGCTGCTCGACGACGAGGAGGCGGTCGCGGTCGCCGTCGGCCTGCGCACCGCCGCAGGGGGCACGGTCGCCGGCATCGAGGAGAGTTCGGTGCGGGCGCTGGCCAAGTTGGAGCAGGTGCTGCCTTCTCGACTGCGCCACCGCGTCAGCGTGCTGCAGGACGCCACGGTCACGATGGAGGGCGGCCTCCCGCAGGTCGACCACACCACGCTCACCACGATCGCCGGCGCCTGCCGCGACCGGCAGCGTCTGCGCTTCGACTACCTCGACTTCCGGGGCCAGGCGGCCCGGCGGCAGGTCGAGCCGCTGCGCCTGGCCCACCTCGGGCGCCGCTGGTACCTGCTGGCGTGGGACGTCGACAGGTCCGACTGGCGTACCTTCCGCGTCGACCGCGTCGCCGCCCCCACGCTCGGCGCCCGCTTCCCCGCGCGGCGGCCGCCCGCCGACGACCTGGCCGACTACATCTCCCGCAGGGTCAGCAGCTCCGTCTACCGCTACCGTGCCCGTGTCACCGTGCACGCCCCCATCGAGCGGGTACGGCAGAGCGTCAGCCCCACCAAGGGCACGCTCACCCCCATCGACGAGAACTCGTGCCTGCTCGACCTCGGCGCCGACTCGCTGCAAGGCATCGCCTACCTCATCGGGATGCTCGGCGTGGAGTTCGAGGTGCACGAACCGCCCGAGTTGCCCACCGCGCTGGCCGAGCTGGCGGGGCGGCTGCTGCGCGGGGCGGGCATGGGGCCGGCCGTACAGTAGGGATCATGCCGACCCGCATGGCCGTCGCCGTCCCGGCAGAGGTGCCCGCCGAGCGGCTGTTCCAGGTTCTGACCGACTGGCCGAGGCACCCCGAGTGGATGTTCCTGACCACCGCCCACGTGGTCGCGGGCGACGGGCGAGGCGTGGGCAGCGAACTGGCCGCCTTCACCGGGCTCTGGCGGCTCGGCTTCGTCGACACGATGGTCATCACCAGGTGGGAGCCGCCCACGAGGGTCGCGGTCACGCACACGGGGCTGCTGGTGCGCGGCACGGGTGTGTTCAGGATCGCGGGCGGCCGCCTCATCTGGGCCGAGGAGCTGACGCTTCCGCTCGGCCCGCTGATCCGACCCGTGGCCAGGGCGTTCATGCGCTGGTCGCTGCGGCGGCTGGTCAGGCTGGCCGCGTCACACCCGTGATCGGCCGGCCTGCTCGAACAGGGCGCGCAGCGCGGCGGGAGGCTGTACGCCGGAGAAGGGCGGACCCCCGTCGATCACGACCGACGGGACGCCGCTGACGCCCAGCTCGGCGGCGCGGCGCTCGTCGGCCCTGACGTCGGCGGCGTAGGCGTCGCCGGCCAGCATGTCGCGCACCTCGGCGGCCTCCAGTCCCACCTCGACGCCCAGACGTTCCAGCACCCGGAGGTCGGCCACGTCGAGCCCTTCTGTGTGGTAGCCGCGGAACAGGCGCTCCATCATCTGGTCGGCCAGGCCGTGGTCGGCTGCCAGGTGGGACAGCCGGTGGGCGTCGAAGCTGCTGACGGGACGGGCGGCGTGCAGGTCGAGTTCCAGGCCGTCCGCGGCGCCGATGGCCTGGATCTTCGCTACTCTGGCGGGCGCCTGGTCACCCCACCAGGCGACCATCGCCTCTGCGGCCGTCTCGCCCGGCGTCCGGCTCGCGCCAGGGTCCAGCTCGAAGCTCCTCCAGACGAGCTCCGGCCGGTCGCGGCCCTGAAGGTCCGCCAGCGCCGCCCCGACGCGGCGCTTGCCGATGTAGCACCACGGGCACAGCACATCGGTGAAGATCTCGATCACGTGCGTGTTCCTTCGTCTCCATGGGTGGGGTTCGATCCTGCAACCTCAACCACGCTTGAGATCAAATCCGACCTGGTCGCGGCATCGGGGTGCTCGCCGCCCGTTCAGCTCACGGTGTCTACGCGAGGCCGGCGGCAGGGGTCATTCGTCGGTCGAGGCCGATAATGGAATCACTCCATGATGCGCTGACAAACGATCGCGACGGAGGGACATGAGTCAATCCCATCTGGTTCACCGGCGCGGTCCGCGCAGGGGATCCTTTGGGTTGGTCGGTCTCCTGCTCATCACGGCATGCGGCACGGCCACCACGAATTCCACGCCATCGGCAAGCACCGGTACGAAAGCCGCGGCGGCCTTCTCGCGGCTGGTCGACATCGGCGGTGGCCGCAAGATGTATATGGAATGTCGCGGAAGCGGGTCTCCCACAGTCATTCTCGTGCCGGGCCTCGTCGCCGCCGCCGATACCTGGAGTCATGTGACCGACTCCGCCGGTACCAGGAAACCCAGCCCCTCCGCCGTCTACCCCGGAGTCGGAGAGTTCACCAGAGTCTGTTCCTACGATCGCCCGGGAACGGCACGGGAGAACGGGGAGTTCACCACCTCGACGCCGGTGTCGCAGCCCACCACGCCGGAGGGTGACGTCGCCGACCTGCGTGCGCTGTTGAAGGCGGCACACGTGCGTGGCCCCTACGTGCTTGTCGGATGGTCGGCAGGCGGTCCGATCGTCAGGATCTATGCAGGCGAGTACCCGCACGAGGTGTCCGGTCTTGTGCTCGTCGACGCGGAGGCGGAGTTTCTGCAGTCGGAGCTCACGCCCGAGCAATTCGAAATCTTCCTTGCGCTGATCCGTAAGGACGACGAGAAGCGCGTCGCCCAGTGGAAGGATGTCGAAAGACAAGATCCTGCGACCGTCTTCGACCAGGTCCGCGCCGCGCCTCCGCCGCCGAAGATTCCCGTGGTCGTGCTGTCAGGAGACCGATTCGACGTCGACGCATTCCGTGCGCGCCTGCCGGCCGGTGCCCCAGCGGACTATCCTCACGTCTTCTGGCGGGCGCAAATGGCCGCGCAAAAAAGTCTCGCGCGGGAGTTTCCCGGCGCGAGGCACATCACGAAGACGAACAGCGACCACAATATCCAGAACAACCGGCCGCGGCTCGTCATCGATGCGATTCGCGATGTCGTCGAGCAGGCCCGACGGCAGAGCGGCAGGCCTTCACCGTCGTGACAAGGCGCCGGGTCTGAGCTTGGACGATGAGAGGCGGGCCAGGGCGGCGGCGCTACCGGCTCGACGGCATGCCGCACTGTCGTTGCGCGAATGTGCGCAAGATGGGTCTTGCTCGATCGTTTCCGCGCATGGTACGAATGGCGCAATATCGGTCCGGCCCGTAATGGGTCGGGCCTCGCTGTGCTCGTTCCAGAGAGGAACGCGTCATGCATCTGCGCTCCGGCTTAGCCCGTGTCCTCTGCCTCGTCGTCCTGCTCGCGACCGCCCTCGTCATCCCCTCCGCCGCCCGAGCGGCCGACGTCAGGATCGCCAACCACGGTTTCGAGGAAGGCTCCTCAGCCCTGACCGGCTGGACCCAGTCACACGGCACCACGGGCGTCTCGCCCAGCACCGAGCGGGCCTGGCGCGGAGCGCGCAGCGCCCGCCTCGCCGACACCTCCGCCGACGCCGCGGTCGGCCTGCAGAGCGGGCAGGTGCCCGTCACCGCAGGGAAGACCTACGTCGCCTTCGCCAAGGTCTACCTGGCCGGCGGGCGCGCCGACCTCTACCTGCGGTTCTGGAACGGTGCGACGCTCGTCGACTCCGAGTACACCCAGGTCGCCGCGCCCCTGAACGAGTGGAGCGACGTACGGGTCGTCGCCACCGCTCCTGCGGGAGCCACCCGCGCGAGCATCCTGCTCTACTCGGGAGTCGGCGGCACCGGCACCAGCTTCTGGGACGAGATCCTTTTCACCGCGCAGGTCACCAACCTCGGGGTCCAGGTGGAGAACTCCGCGCCCAACGGTACGACGTTCGGCATCGGCCCCAACCAGGACAAGATCTACGCCATCTACACCGGCACCCAGAACGACACCCCGCAGCTCGCCGTGATCGACGCCGACACCGAGACCGCCGTGCAGCGTGTGCCGATCCCCGGCGCGACCGGCGGCTGGGCCGCGACGACGGCCACCGACGGCACCGTCTACCTGGGCACCTACAGCAACGCGGGCGTCTACCGGCACACCCCGGGCTCCGGCTCGGTGAGCCTGGTCGGCGAGGCGGCGGGCACCGCCTCGTTCGTGTGGTGCCTGACGCCCGGACGCAACGGCAAGGTGTACGGCGGCACCTACGACACCGGCGCCTTCTTCAAGTACGAGCCGGCCGACAGCGCGCTGACCCCCATCGGCTCCACCCCCATCCAGGCGGGCAAGAAGTATGTGCGCAGCATCGCCTACGACACCGCCGCCAACGTGACCTACCTCGGCACCGGGACGAACGCGGCGCTCGTGCGCTTCGACAACACCTCGGGAGCCAAGGCCGACCTGCTGCAGTCGCTGCCCGCGCGGCTGCGCGCCGGCTCCATGGTCACCACACTCAAGCTCACCGGCGGCAAGCTGTTCGCCAGGATCGACACCACGCTGATCGTGCTGTCGATGTCCGGCGCCACCCCGACCCTCGAGGCGGAGATCACCGGCACCTCGGCCGACCTGTCCGACGAGCGCGACGGCAAGGTCTACTACGCCAAGGGCACCGCCCTGTACGCCTACGACATCGCCTCGAAGACCGAGCGCGCGGTCGGCGTCGACCTCGGCATGGACCCGACCTCCTTCGGTTGGGTCAGGCTCGCGGGCGATGCCGACCACACGCTGGTCGCGCTGGGCGCCGCCGCCAACAGGACCCGCCTGTTCAAGTACCACCCGGTCAGCGGCGTCACCCGCTCCGTCGAGGTCTCGGGCGCGCCCGTCCTGCCCGCCGCGATCAACGCGATCGCCGGGGGACCCGACGGGAAGATCTACAGCGGGGCCTTCTTCACCGGCGGCATGGGCGTCCACGACCCGATGCGCGGCGACGAGGACGACCTGCGCGCCGACCTCATGCGCCGGGCGGGCTTCTCGCAGACAGACTCGATGCTGAGCCACAAGGGGCGGCTCTACGTCGCCACCTATCCGGGCGCCAAGGTCTACGAGTACGACCCCGCCGGCCCATGGGACTTCGGTACGAACCCGAGGCTGCTGTTCGCGCTGGCCGGCGACCACCAGTCGCGGCCCTACGCGCTCGCGGGCGCGCCGGACGGCAAGCTGTTCGTCGGCACCGTGCCCGACTACGGACGCTACGACGGCGCGCTGTCGATCTACGATCCGGCGACCGGCGCCGTCACCGTGCGCAGGAACATCGTCCCCGACCAGTCCGTGGTCTCGCTCGCCTACCACGACGGGCTCGTCTACGGCGGCACCTCCACCCGCGGCGCGCTCGGCACCTCCGATCCCCTGGCCGAGGCCGCGGTGTTCTTCAGCTACGACCCGGCCACCGGCGACCTGGTCCCGAGGCGGCTGCCGGGCGCCGCGGCCGACGCCACCACCATCACCGACCTCACCGTGGTCGACGGCAGGATCTGGGGCTTCGCCGAGGGCTACCTGTTCGTCTTCGACCCCGCCGTCGGCGACTTCGTGTACCACGCGAAGAAGTTCTCCGACGTCGGCACCGAGAAGTGGCGCGACGCCGACCTGCGCACGGCGGCCAAGGACACCGCCCACGTGTACGGCACGGCGGGCGACCACCTGTTCAAGATCGCGAAGTCGACCTACGCGGTCACCGAGCTCATCCCCGAGACGCCAGGCCTCGACGGTCTGGCCACCGACGACCTCGGCAACCTCTATTACAAGATCGTCGGAAGGCTGTACCGCTATGCCTTCTGAGCACCACACGAGAGGCACATCGATGAGGAAGACACGGTTCGCCGCCGTGCTGGCGACGGCATTGGCCGTCGGCCTGACCTGCCTGCCCGCCCCGGCCACCGCCGCCCCGGCGATCGAGGACAGCGCCCCCGCCGCGCCGGTGGTCGAGGACCTCGGCCCCGCTTCGGAGGTGACCTCGATCAGCGCGGCCGAGTTCGTGGGCGACCGGCTCTACCTGGGCACCGGCGGCATCAAGCCGACGCGGCTCGGCGCCTACGACCCCGCACAGCGCAAGGTCACCTCGGTCACCGAGCTGCCCACGGGTGACGGCACGTGGGCGGCGGCCGCCGTCGGCACCGACCTGTACGTCGGCACCTACACCCCCGGCGACATCCACAAGGTCGACACCCGCACCGGCACGGCCACGAAGGTCGCCGACGTGAAGCCGGACAACTTCATCTGGTGCCTCGACGCCGCCCCCGACGGCAAGATCTACGCGGGCACCTACCCGCGCGGGCGCGTGGTCGAGTACGACCCTGCCACCGGCCAGACCCGCGACTTCGGCCAGGCCGTCGCCGGCGAGCAGTACGTGCGCAGCATCGCCGTGGACGACACCACCATCTACGCGGGCGTGGGTGCGAAGGCGCATCTGATCGCCATCGACAGGGTCACCGGCGCCAAGCGGGAGATCCTGCCGGCCGAACTGGCCGACCGCACCTTCGTCGGGACCCTGGCCCTGGAGGGCGGCCTGCTGGCGGCGGGGCTGTCGGCGACCGGTGACCTGATGCTGATGGAGACCGCCGATCCGTCGCGCCACGTGCTGGTGGACGCGCCCGGCGACTCCTACGTCACGGCCATCGGCATCGCCGCGCCCAACAACGACGTCTACTTCGGCACCAGGCCGTCGGGCACGCTCTACCGCTACGACCGCGACACCGCCAAACTCGACAAGCTGGCGGTGCCGTACGACGGGGCGTCGTTCACCCGCATCTTCATCGGCGGCGGGAAGGTGACGGGGGTGCTCACCAGCTCGATCGTGGAGTACGACCTGGCCACGGGCGAGCTGACCGGCGTCGACCTCACGCAGGCGGGCATGCCGCCCGCGCCCGAGCTGGCGATGGCCGTCACCGCGACGCGTGACCAGGTGCTGGTCAGTGGCAAGGCGGGCGTCCAGGTGCACGACGTGGCCACCGGGGCGAGCACGCGCACGTTCGTGCCGGGCGAGGCCAAGGCGATGACCGTCGTCGGAAAGCAGGTCTACCTGTCGATCTACACGCTCGCCTACGTGTTCGGGATGCGCCAGGACGGCAGCGACCTGAAGCGCCTCACCAGGGTCGGCGAGGAGCAGAACCGCCCGCTCGACGCCCACTACGACCGTCTGCTCGGGCGGCTGCTGATCGGCACCCAGCCGGAGTACGGCCTGCACGGCGGCGCCCTCGCCCTCTACGACCCGCGCCGCGACAAGATGGAGGCGTTCAGGAACGTCGTCCAGAACCAGTCGATCCGCTCGGTCACCAGCATGCTCGGCACCGCCTACGTCGCCAGCGAGATCGCCGGCGGCCTCGGCACCACGCCTGTCGAGAAGGAGGCCAAGCTCGCGGCCTTCGACCTGCTGACCAAGCGGGTTCGCTGGTCGGTCGTGCCCGTGCCCGGCGCGACGTCGATCTCCGACCTGGTCGCGCACCGGGGCAAGCTGTACGGCATCGCCGACACCGGCGTGCTGTTCGAGTTCGACCCGTGGCGCAAGCAGGTCACCCGTACGCTCCAGGTGCCGCTCAGCGCGGCGCGCAGCGGCACGCTCGTGGAGACGCACGGCCGCGTCTACGGCACCGACGGCAAGACGATCTACCGGCTCGACCCGTCCGCCATGACGATCTCCCCGGTGGTCGAAGGGCTCAACGCGGAGGCCTACGGCACCCAGCCGCTGCTGGCCGCCGCTCCCGACGGCCGCGCCCTCTACGCCCTGCGCGCCAGAAACCTGGTACGCGTCACCCTCTGAGGACGATGAGCGGCCTCGGCCATCGTGGAGGCCCCGACCCGGTGCTCCGCGGTGGCCAGGGCGCTCGAAGCGATCAGAGCGAGCCTCCCCCGTGAGCCGGGCGAGCAGGCCCTGCGGGACCTGGTGCACGAGTGCAAGACCAAGGGCCCGGCGTATCGAACCACGGTGCAGACCACGCTGCGCGCCTCCTACACCAACCACTACCGCCGGGGCCTGATCGCGCTGCTGGAGACCCTGGAGTTCAAGAGCACCAACACCGCCTACCAGCCCATGATCAAGGCGCAGGAACTCGTGCGCCGCTACGCCAAAGCGGGAGCGCCTGCCTCTCGGCGGAAGCACCGGCCTGGTCCAGACAGGCAATCAGGCGTAGATCACGACTTGGGCCGGGGCACCCGATGGGCGCGGACCCGGCAGGCGTGTGAGCACCGTCGTTGCGGCGATGAGTTCGGCCAGGCCCGGCGCTTCGAAGACCGATCCGTTGGTTGCCGTCCGGGTGACGCCGGGAGCAACCGCGTTCACCGTGATTCCTCGGCATGTCGGTTGGTCGTGTGGATGTCGATGTCTCAAGGCTCTATCGGGCCCTTCGCGGAGCACGCCTCGCATCTGGTCCAGCGACACTGTTTCCGGCGGGAGGTCCGCCAGCCACCAGGTGGCGCCCGCCTTGGCGGAGAGCGTCGGATCGGCGCCAAGCGAGAGGGCGACGCGATGTCATACGGGCTCGTCTTTTGCTGGCGGAGATCGGTGATGGCCGGTCGTCGGAGTTCCTTCGACAGCTCGAGGAGGGTGTCCAGGGAGCGGCCGAGCATCGATTCCGAACAAGATCAACAAACAGCGCTCTTACCGGCACCCCTTGCTGGGTCATGGGAGGGTCACGAGGTGACCACAACGCCGCTCATCGAGAATGTCTGGGTCTTTCACCGAACGGGTCAGTGGTGCCCCGGCCGCCGGATCGGAGAGGTTGTCGCCTACGACGCACGGCTCTTACCCGAGTATCAAGTGGCCGGACGGCCGACCATCGATCGCAGCTTCCTATTGCTCGACCAAGGCATCCAGTTGACCAGGCCCGTTGTGTTCGCGGGCCCGGTAGAGGGTTGGTGGTACATCGACCTGGTCGAGGTTGAACTGACCGAGACTGGACTTGTCGTCCATGACCTCTACGTTGACTTCCTGGTGCCACCCGGTGCTGATCGTTACCACGTCCTGGACCTCGACGAGCTTGCTGAAGCCCTCCACCAGGGCCAGATCACGGCCGCTCAGTGCGCCACGGTCCTTACCCGAACGCAACGCTTCATCGACCGACACCTGCGTGCAAACGAGGAAGGTTCCGTTGATCCTCCGCACCAGTTTCCGCCGGCCAGCATCGCAGTACTTGAGTCGCTTCCTTGCTTCTTCGAACAATCACCAAGGACCGACGTGCAGCCAGGGCCAGGGACATGACTCCGTCCCAGGTCCTCCGGGGATGCCACCTGGCTCCCTCGACGGCAACTCATCGGAGTCGAATAGCGCGGGTTACCAGTTGCGGCCGCGGAAACACGGTCGCCGTCGTTATCACGATGTCCGGCGCCCGACTCATTCTTGACTGTCCGGACCGAAACCTAGGAGCGGCGCGGGCAACCGTCACTGCCGGTCAGCTGCGGAAACGCTCTATTTTGCCCCACTGGTCTGGGTGTGGCCCGTTCCGATCCTGGATAGCTACTCTATGAGTATGTACGAATACACAAGGTATCCAGTGAGGGATCTATGGGACTTCCAAAAGGACGATTCTCCATCTACCGGGGCACGGAGCTACACACCCAGAGCCGGCTGGACTTCGCGTACGGCACACAGTCCACCGTCGGCCACCCTTCGCATCTGGTGGACACCAAGTGGCTGTGCTGGGGCGCCGTCGAGTCCGCCCAGGCGCGCTTCCGCGCGGTAGACGGCGAGGAAGAGGACGGCGGCTGGAGCTGCCGAATGAAAATCGACGACGGCCCCTACGCCGGCCACTGGCTGGACTCCAGCGACGGCTACGTCTGCGCCGTAGGCTCCTCAAGCCAGCGGTGGAGGTTCCTTGGCAGCGGCGACCACTACGAATGGTGGCAAGACGGACGGCCGGTAGTGATCAGCGACCACAAGCCCGCCTCCAACGTGGGCAGCGGCCAGCAACTTCGCGCCCAGCTCGGCGCCACCCCGCAGATGTACACCGTCAGCCGGATCGACGGCTAAGTCTTGTCGTTAACCTCTGATCTTCGCGAATGCCGCATCCGCCAGCTCGGGTGATGTATCACCGCATGGTGGATTGGGCGAGTTCCTGGACGAGGTGCTGCTCGGGCTCCTCGTCCCGGACTGGAAGTCGGCCTCGAAGGCCTAACTCTGATCTTCGCGTTCGGGACTTCGTGAACATGTCGGGCCGTGGCTAGCAGTAGCTGGTCAGGTGGCGCGGCGGGGTTTTGGTGCCTTTGCGGCGATGAGTCTAAGCGCCGGTCGCTAAACCCTGCCCATCGCGATCACAGGAACTTCTGCGATCGCGATGGGTACCCGGCCACACCGAACTCCCCTGGACGGCCGCGTCTGAGGGAGTTCGGCCCCGATCCGGCATAGGCCTCCGCCGTCTGGCCCACGCCAACGACCCCGAGAGGGGCCGTATCCGAGAGATCTCGGATACGGCCCTCGGGGAAGAATGGAACCCGAGTGGGGGCCTACTAAGGTTGTGGATGTGAGTCCGAGATCCGTGCGCGCGATGGACGCCGATGAGAAAGTCGACCGGCAGGCGCGGATCCTCGAGGCGGTGCTTCGGCTCTTGTCCCTGCAGGGCATATCCGGGGTCAGTATGCGTGCCGTCGCGCGTGAGGCTGGGGTCTCGTTGGGGCTGGTGAACTACTACTACGAGGACAAGACGAGCCTGATCCGTGCGGCCCTGCACCGCATCGAGGAACAGGACATCGCGCTGGTCGAGCCGGACCTCACCCTGGAACCGGAAGAGCGGCTGCGTGCCGCGCTGAAGCGAGTGGCGGACCCGGAGTTCCTGACGACGGAGTACCTCTCCCTGCGACTTCAGCTCTGGGCGCTGGCCCAGGCCCACGAGGACTTCGAGCGCATCAACACGGTGGCCCAGAAACGCTACCGCGCTGGGCTCGCCGCCCTTGTCCGTGCGGCCCGCCCCGAGTTGTCGCGCGGCGAGTGCGAAAGGCGGGCCGCCGACATCGACGTCATCCAGAACGGCTTGTGGCTCACGGCCCTGCTGGGGCTCGACCGCGACTCGATCAGCAGGAACGTCACTCGCTGCGAGGAAATCGCACTCGCCGACTGACCTGTTGCGCGACGGCAAATCTGAACGAACGTCCAGGAGTGCATTGAACGATCGTTCAAACACTCGTATGCTCCCACCATGGCACCAGTCACGCTGGACGACGTACGCCGCGTCGGCACCGGGTTCCACGAGGCCCCCGAACGATCGATGTCGCTGCGGTCGGAGGCGTACACGGACCCACGGTGGCTCGAGGCCGACGTCCGGGCGATCTTCGCCCGCACCTGGCAGTGGATCTGCCACGGGGAGAAGCTCAAGTCGCCGGGCAGCTACGTGTCGGCCACCGTGGCCGGCATGCCGATCGCGATCGTCCGTGATCGTGACGGAGCGCTGCGCGCGTTCTACAACGTCTGCAAGCACCGCGCCCATGAGCTGCTCGCGGGCTCCGGCACCACGCGCAACATCGTCTGCCCCTACCACGCATGGACCTACGGCCTCGACGGGCAGCTGAAGGCGGCTCGTCGCGCCGACAGGATGGAGACCTTCGACAAGAGCGAGATCTGCCTCGACCAGGTGTTGGTGGAGGAGTTCGGTGGATTCGTCTACGCGAACCTGGACCGGGGCGCCGCTCCCTTGGGCGAGCAGGCCGGGGATCTGGCGGCCGACATCGCCAGGTGGGCCCCCGACGTGGCCAGACTGACGCACGCGAAGCGGTTGACCTACGACGTCGCGTCCAACTGGAAGAACGTCATCGACAACTTCCTGGAGTGCTACCACTGTCACATCGCCCACAAGGAGTTCGTCGACCTCGTCGACATGGACACCTACGAGGTGAAGACCCACGGCATCTGGTCGAGCCACTTCGCCGAGGCCGGCAAGCACGAGAACGCAGCGTACGACGTCTCGGGTGCGTCAGTCACGCAGCACGCGGTGTGGTGGCTGTGGCCCAACACCTGTCTGCTGCGATACCCCGGTCGCGGCAACTTCATGGTCTTCCAGGTCGTTCCGGCCGGTCCCGGCCGGACCCTGGAGACCTGGGACTTCTACTTCGAGACGGCCGAGCTCGAGGACGCCGAGGTGCAGTCGGTGCGGTACATCGACGAGGTGCTGCAGCAGCAGGACATCGCGCTGGTCGAGAGCGTCCAGCGGGGCATGAGCACCCCGGCCTTCGACCAGGGCCGCATCGTTTACGACCCCTCCGGCTCAGGGCTGTCCGAGCACGGCGTGCATCACTTCCACGGCCTCGTCCTCGACGCCTACCGGTCGTGGGTGGAAGGGGCCGCCGCCGAGCGCGATCGCGGGGACGCCGTCCCCACTCTCACCGCCTAGAGGAACGGCCATGTCGAGGCCCGTCATCATCACCTACGCGCCCACCGGCGGCATTCACACGCCGACGACGTCACCGCACCTGCCGGTGACACCGGACGAGATGAGGTCGCCACCCCGGCGCAGGCCCGGGAGCGGCTCGGTCTCAAGGGAGCCGACCATGTCACCCTTCTGAGCTGTCACCTTCTGAGCGCGCCTCGTCGCCCATCGAGGTCGCCCGTGTCGCCTCGCCCGGCGGCGGAGTGATCGGCCAGAGCTGGACCGCCCTGTTCCTGGCCGCCGGAAAGTCGGTCACGCTGTTCGATCCCGACCCGGCCGCGGAGGGGCGGGTCCGCCGCGCGGTGGAGACAGCGTGGCCGCGGTTCTCAAAGGAAATGGCCAGGGGCCTGCGCTCAACGGCTGCGCGCTGCGACGACGACCGGCACGATGGCCAGCGCGAGGATACCGCCGCCGACGGCCAGGAGAGGATAGCCGGCGGCGGCGACGACCAGGCCCGAGGCCATGCCGCCCACGGCGCCCGCGATGGCGATGGAGACATCGACCAAGCCCTGGGTCCTGGCACGGGTGGCCAACGGGACAGCGTCGGTGACGATCGCGGTGCCGCTGACGAGACCGAGATTCCAGCCCACACCCAGCAACGTGAGAGCCACCGCGAACACGGCGACGGAACCGTCAGGGGCGTTGGCCGCGACGATCCCGGCGGCCAGCATGACCAGCGCGGAGACGGCGGCGACCGTGCGCCGGCCGTACCGGTCGACGAGCCAGCCGGACAGGGGCGCGGGCAGATACATCGCCCCGATGTGGATGGCGATGACGAGGCCGGAGGCGGCGGCGCCGTGGCCGTGGTCGTGCATGTGGACCGGCGTCATCGTCATGATCGCGACCATGACCAACTGGGTGATCGCCATGACCAGCGCACCCACCAGTACGCCGGAGCGGCGCCATCCGACCGGCGGCCGCACCCGGTCGCCGGCACCGCCTGGACGCGCGAACGCCGCGGCGGCACGTTCGGCCTCCATCGTGCGGGCCAGCAGCAGCGGGTCGGGACGCAGCCAGATGGCCAGGACCAGGGCGGCTGTTGCATAGGCGGCACCCGAGAGCAGGAACAGCCCGGCCAGACGGGGGATGCCGAGGGCATGAGCGAGGTCGCCGGCGGGCGCGGCGAGATTGGGGCCGACCACGCCGCCCAGGGTGGTGGCGACCAGCACCGTGGACACGGCGCGGGCTCGGTGCTCGGGAGCCGCCAGGTCGCTGCCGGCGTACCGGGCCAGCAGGTTGGTGGCCGTGCCGGCGCCGTAGACGAACATCGCGACGAACAGCAGGACGGAGTCGCCGGCGACGGCGGCAGCGATGACGCCCGCGCTGCCGACGGCACCGGCCAGGTACCCGGCGGCAAGGCCGGGGCGACGGCCGCGCGCCTGAGAGATACGCCCGACCACGATGGCCGCCAGCGCGGAACCGGCGGTGGCCAGGGCGCTGAGCAGACCGGCAAGGCCGGTGGAGCCGAGCATGTCCTGCGCAAGCAGGGCCCCTACGGTCACACCGGCCGCCAGGCCGGCGCCGCTGAGGACCTGAGCGGCGATCAAGACGATCAGGACGCGGCGCTGCGCCTGAGACTGCGGGAGATCCTGGATCCGAGCGGGCACGGTAGTCGTCACAAAAGAGTTCTTTCGCTAGGCGTGACCCTGCCGGACGGTGCCACCGGCGGGTCTGGCAGGTCTGGAGAAGGCGCGGGCACCGCCGTGGCAAGCCGATCCGGGGGAGGCCGCGAGCCGACCGGCCCTGCCGAGGCATCGGTCGTCACCCGGCCGGCCCAGCCGCGCGGTCAGCGTCGGTCGCCCAGGTCCAGGCGGTCACGCAACCCGGCGCCGGTGAATGCGGCTACCAGTTCGTCATGGCCCTCGGTGAAGTGTGCCCAGCTGTCGTAGTGGACGGGAACCACCCGGCGGGCACCGAGGATCTCGGCGGCGTCGGCCGCCTGTGCGCTGTCAAGAACGATCAGCGCGCCGTCGAAGAGGACGTCGAAGCGGGGAGCCCCGGCGAACAGGATGGCGGTGTCCACCGGGCCGAACCGCTCGGCGATCTCCTTGACCAGGTCGAGCGAGGCGTTGTCGCCGCTGACGTAGATCGTGGGCAGGTCCTCCCCGGTCAGGACGAATCCGACGACCTGGCCGGTGATCGGTTCGACCTCCTCGCGCGCGCCGGGCCCGTGGACGGCAGGCACGCCCGTGACAGTGATCGTGCCGCCGCCGGGGCGGTCCAGCTCGATCGACTCCCAGTCGGCCAGCCCCCTGGCCCCCGCCCCCAGGCGTTGGCCGCCTCCAGGCGTGGTCAAGGTCAGCGGGACGTCGGCGAGCAGCGCCCGGCCGGAGTCATCGAGGTTGTCGGGGTGCTCGTCGTGGGAGAGCAGGACCACGTCGATACGGCCGAGGCCGGCCGGTGCGGCGGAGGAGGGCGCCGTCTTGGTCAACCGGCCGCCCGGCACGTGGTAGTCGCGGGGCGCGTCGAAGGTCGGGTCGGTCAGGAATCGCAGGCCACCGTATTCGAAAAGGGCGGTCGGGCCGCCGAAGACACGGACGGGGATCTGCTCAGTGGTCGTGCTCGTACCAGCCATCAAAACCTCACGGATGGGAAGCGGTTTATCCGTGAACGACGGTAGCGGTGTCTCACGGATGAATGCAAGCCGTACCATGACAGCTATGAGTGAGGCCCTGACCGCCGAATCCGTGCCACCGCCCGCGCCGGGGGCGGTGGACTACCTCGCCCTCGACTTCGTCAACACCGCCATCGCGCTGCCCGGAGGGCACTTCATCGATCTCCTCGGCACCCCCGAGGGCACGAATCGGTGGCTCGCCGAACGCGGCCTTGCGCCGGCCGACGCCGGGGTGCAGGAGATGTGCGCGACGCAGCTGCGCTCCCTGCGCGAACATCTCAGGGCACTGTTCGCCGCCCGCGTCGCCGGGCTGCCCGCCCTGCCTGCGGCACTGTCCGCCGTCAACGACGCGCTGAGCAGGGCTCCCACGGCCGCCCTGCTGTACTGGGACGAGAAGAACGGCCCCTACCGCGCGGCGCCGTGCCCCACCAACGAGATCCTCGACCGTGCTCTCGCGACCCTCGCGGCCAACACGGCCGACCTCCTCACCGGCCCCGACGCCGAGCGCCTCACCGGCTGCGGTTCCACCCCCTGTAACCGCTACCTGCTGCGCCACGGCCGCCGCCACTGGTGCTCCACCCGCTGCGGCGACCGCGCCCGCGCCGCCCGCGCCTACGCCCGACGCACCCAGCCGAAAGCAGACTGACGAACCCCGTGCCGCCCGGGAGAGTGGCGCCGGCGCCGCCTGGGGGGTTCGGGACGCAACCGTCATCCTCCTCTGGTCGAGAGGTAGTGCGCGCGGAGCTGATCGAGCAGGGCACGGGGGATCGCGGCGGAGTGCCCGACTCGTCGCAGGTCGACCGCCGCGATGATGAGTGCCGCCTCCCGCGGGCGGCTCCTGGGTCGGTGCTGGCACTCCGGGACCACCGCACACCTCCGCTCGGTCATCGACAGATAGAACAGGGCGCCCCCGGTTTCGGCTACCGGGGTCGAGCAGCGACCGACAGGCCAGTACCGCCCTATTGCAGCAACTGCAAATGAGTTGCAACAATGGTCTGCATGTCGAAACCTGCACCGCCCTACGGCTACGCCACCCGGAGC
The DNA here is from genome assembly GCF_040648355.1 of Nonomuraea sp. NPDC049152. Classification (NCBI taxonomy): domain Bacteria; kingdom Bacillati; phylum Actinomycetota; class Actinomycetes; order Streptosporangiales; family Streptosporangiaceae; genus Nonomuraea; species Nonomuraea sp. NPDC049152. Next base: position 87,917 of record NZ_JBEZDO010000028.1, read on the forward strand.
GCACGATCACCGGGGAGTCATGACGTGCGGCGTGTACGGCAGGCAGTGGAGGACGACGTCGCGGAGCTCGTACGCCTGCGAGCGCTGCTGTTCGAGACCCTCGGCGGCAGCTTCTTCAACCCCTCATCAGCCGGCGACTGGCGGGACGCCCTCGCCGCGGTGCTGAAGGAACAGCTGACGGCGGACAGTGTGCGGATCCTCGCCGTGGACGGTGACAACGGCCTCGCCGCCTGCGGCATCGGCACCATCGAGCAACGGCTGCCCGGCCCGCACCTGCTCAACGGCCGGATCGGACACGTGATCGGCGTGGTCACCGACCCGGCGTACCGACGGCGCGGTCACAGCCGCGCGATCATGCAGGGCCTGCTCGACTGGTTCCGGGAGCGTGAGGTCGCCCGAGTGGACCTGTACGCCTCCCACGACGGCGAACCGCTCTACCGTGAACTCGGCTTCGTCGACCACCCCGACCCCTCGCTGTACTGGCGTCCGTGACAGGGGACCGCCGCGCCGACGGGCTCGCGCACGTTGCCAAGATCAACCAGCCACCATCAGGCCCGGTCCATTCCCAGGGGCTCTAAGTTGGGCGGATGGATCCGCACCTGCTCAGAACCCTGGTCGCCGTCGCCCGCTGCGGGTCGTTCTCGGCGGCGGCCGAGCAGCTCGGCTACACCCAGTCGGCGGTCTCCCAGCAGATCGCCGCGCTGGAGGCCGATCTCGGGCTGCCGCTGCTGCACCGCCGTCCCGTCGCCCCGACCGCGGCGGGCGCGCGGCTGCTGGAGCACGCGGGGCCGCTGCTGCTGCGCGTGGAGGCCGCCCGAGCCGACGTGCGCCGCGCGGCTGCCGCTCCCGTCCATCGCCTGACGGTGGCCGCCTCGCCCCTGGCCGTCACCGCTTCGATCGCGGCACGGCTGGCCCGCGTCCGCACCGCCCACCCCCGCCTCGACCTCACGCTCGTCACCTTCGACCGAGACAAGGTGGCGGGCGAGGTCGCGGCAGGACGCGCCGACCTCGGCATGACAGACGGCATCGCCGCCCCCAACGCCCCCCTGCGCCTGCCCGACGTCGGCCCTCTGGCGGCGGTCGGGATCGCGGAGGAGGGCCTGCTCGTCGCCCTCCCCGCCGACCACCCGCTCGCCGACCGGACGGGACTGCGCCTGGCCGACCTGGTCGACGCGGTGTGGCTGCAGACCACACTGTGCCCGCTCGAACGGCTGCGCGACCTGCTGGGTGACGGCTTCCGCCCCGGTCTGGCCTACACCGGCGACGACGTGCACACCGTGCTCAACCTCGTCGAGGCAGGACACGGCCTCACCCTGCTGCCCGCCTCGGTCGGCCGCGGCGTCCCCGTCCTCGCCCCCCGCCTCTCCCACCGCGTCGAACTCCTGCATGGCACCCTGCCCCCTGGCCCCGCCGCCGAGGTGGCCACCGCCCTCAGCCCCTCCCCGGCCGGATAGGTCGCCGGCCGAGCCCGCGCGACCCTCAGCTGGGCGACTGCGTTTTGGCGGCGGCGGTGGTCCGATCCGGCATCGGGCGGCGGCGCAGAGCCTCCAGGGTCTCATCCACCAGGCGGCTGAGCGGGTACGGAAGCTCGGCCTCCAGTTCGGCCACGGCGGCGTTGGTGGCCTCCCATTCCCGGGCCATGGCCGGCAGCAGGGCCTCGGCCTTCGGCGTGAGGTGCACGATGCGCCGGCGGGCGTCGGCGCCGGGGGAGAGGGTGACCAGGTCCTCCTTGGCCAGCTGCGCCACCGTCTGGCTCGCGGCCGAGTGCGTCACGCCGATCGCGCGGGCCAGGTCGCGGATGGAGCTCGGGCCTTCGGTGGCCACGTGGCGCAGGATCGGCGTGTAGCGGGGGCGGAAGCCGTCCAGGTCGAGCTCGGTGTAGAGGGCGGTCACGCCGTCGTCGAGCAGATCGAGCAGCAGGCGCAGACGCGTTCCGAGCACCTCGCGGGATTCCATGACGCTAATATAACAGCGCTGTTGTATTTTTGACGGAAAGGACCCGGCATGTATCCCCCTATCGAGCCCTACGACCACGGCCACCTCGACACAGGTGACGGCCACCTCGTCTACTGGGAGGTCTGCGGCAACCCGGAGGGCAAGCCCGCGCTCGTCGTCCACGGCGGCCCCGGCTCTGGCTGCACGCCGGGTCAGCGCAGGGCCTTCGATCCGGAGCGCTACAAGATCATCCTGTTCGACCAGCGGAACTGCGGCAGGAGTCTGCCGCATGCCAGCGACCCTGCCACGGACCTGAGCGCCAACACCACTCACCACCTCGTCGCCGACATGGAGCGGCTGCGCGAGCACCTCGGCGTCGACAAATGGCTGCTGTACGGCGGGTCGTGGGGCTCCACCCTGATGCTCGCCTACGCCGAGGCGCATCCTTCACGCGTGTCGGAGATGGTATTCACCGGCGTGACCATGACGCGGCGCTCCGAGACCGAATGGCTCTACAAGGGTGTGGGCAGGTTCTTCCCCGAGCAGTGGCAGCGGTTCAGGGAGGGCGTGCCCGAGGCCGACCGCGACGGCGACCTGCTGTCCGCCTACTCGCGGCTGCTGTCCGACCCCGATCCCGACGTGCGCGCCAAGGCCGCCGACGACTGGGCCACGTGGGAGGACGCGGTGATCTCCCTCGAGGTCAACGGCAAGCCGAACGCCTACAGCGACAGGCCGCCCGCCGCGCTGCTGGCCTTCGTCAGGATCTGCGCGCACTACTTCTCCAACCACGCGTGGCTGGAAGAGGGCATCCTGCTGCGCGACGCGCACAAGCTGGCCGGCATCCCCGGCGTGCTCATCCACGGCCGCTTCGACCTCGGCGGGCCGCTGGTGACCGCGTGGGAGCTGGCCCAGGCCTGGCCCGACGCCCGGCTCGTCGTGATCGACGACTCGGGACACACCGGCAGCGACACCATGCGCAAGGAGATCCTCGCCGCCCTGGACGGCTTCGCGCGCTGACGGCGCCCACCGGCGCCGACGTCGTTCGTCCCGACGCGGGCGGCTCGTCATTCCGCCGCTGCCCGCCGAGGACGTCCTCGCCGTGCTGATCGCCGGGGCCACTCCTGAAGCTCCTGAGCGGGACCCTCACCGACACCCCCGAGTGAACTGGCCGTGCTTTCCTTCCCCGAGGGGTGCTCTTGCAGGAACTGACGGGGTCAGCGCGCCTTGGGGAAAGCGGCCTGCAGTCCGGATCCGTTGACGATGAAAGCGGCTGCAGCGATGGCGAGCGCGCAGGTGGCCTGCATGATGATGAACCACGCCGGGAGGATGCCGGGGATCGTGTCGATGGCGATGATCGCGATCGGCATGATGGAGGAGATGATGCGCACGCGTAGATAGGCCCATCGTGCTCCCCGTGAGGCGCGAACGGTCAGCCAGTAGGTCACCGCGGCGCTCGCGAGCACTCCGGCTGATCGGCCCCACATGAACGAGGTCACCGTTTGCCCGGCGATCGCGAGGATGGCGACCGTGATGAGGACTGCGGCCTGAGCGCGCCGTAGGCCGCGACGAGGACCTTCACCTTGCCGAAGGCTCGTCGAGTGCGTCGATGGTCGAGCTGGGCGGCCTCGGCCGTGGTGTGAGTGGGGGTTTCCATGTCTCTTTCTTCTTTCTGTCGTGTCGACGTCAGGGAGCGCCGCATCTCAGAGCACGCGGCGGACGCCGGGGAGCCGGCGGATCTGGTCGGCGAGCGCGAAACGATCCGAACGCATAAGGCCTTCGGCCTGTTGCCCGTCAACCGCGGTGTCAGCGCCGTCCCGCCGTCATCGCCGACGACATGATCCACACCGTTGCGGCGCCGCGCGCCCGGCCAACCCGTCGAGAAGATCCGCAAGGATCTGATCATCCCCACCGGCCCTCGGACGTGGGGCTCGTTCCAACGGCCCCACGACCTCACACGGCCCGGTGACCTACGCCGCCCCTGCGGCCTTGATGCCGTCCAAGAGCAGGGTCAGCCCGGATCTGAACGCCTGCCGCGCCGCCCGCTCCAGGTACGGCTCGCCGCTTTCCAGGTCCCGTGACGGCTCGCCCGCGCTCTCCAGCCAGAGCGCCATCGGGAACCGGTCGGCGAAGTCGGGCGCGATCTCCTGAAGCAGCGCCGAGCGCGCCTGCCACCACTCCTCGTCCGACACCCCGGTCGCCGACGAGGCCTGTCGCGCCTCGGCGATCGTCCTGGCCGCGCCGCGCACCACGTCGAACAGGGCGGACACGATCCCGCGCAGCACCTGCGGTGGCAGCCCCGTCGCCGCGAGGATCCGCGCGAGCGTGTCCAGGACCGTGAACTCGTTGGGCCCGAGCACGGGGCGGGCCTGTGACACCTGCAGCACCCATGGGTGGCGCACGTAGAAGTCGCAGACGTCGTCCGCCCACCGCGTCAGCGCCGCCCGCCAGCCGTCCGACAGGTCGTAGCCGGTGGGCAGCCGCGCCAGCGCCCTGTCGTACATCAGGTCGACCAGCTCACCCTTGTTCGGCACGTAGGTGTAGAGGGCCATCGCCGTACGGCCGAGCCGCTCGCCCACGGTACGCATCGAGAGCGCCGCCATCCCCACCTCGTCGGCGACCGCGATCGCGGTCTCCACGATGAGGTCGACGCTCAGCCCCGGCTTCGGGCCCGGCTTGGCGCGGGGTTCACCCTGCGCGCGCCACAGCAGCGCCATCGAGCCCTGCCCTGCGTACACCGTCACGCCGCGACTCCCTGACCGGATGCCAACTCTTTATGGCATAAGGATATGGCCGGGGCGCCGACGGCCGGTCACGACTCGAGGATCTCGGTGTTCTGGCAGGCGACCAGGCGCACGCGAACGTGCGGTGACCCGCGCGGAGACCGCCGAGCAGGCGCTGACCAGGGCGGAGCGGGAGTCTCGGCCAGCGCCACGGCCCGTCTGGAGCAGTCGCAGGCGGCACGCGACAGGCCGAGCACGAGCTGGCGGCCGCACAGGCGGGAGGTGGCCGCGGTCGAGCAGCGCGCCGCGGGAAAGGCGACCAAGGTCGAGGAGTTGGTGGAGGAGCGGGCCCGGTTGCAGGCGGAGATGCGGGTGGACAGGGCCCGGAATGGAGGACCTGCGCGCACCATGCCCACGACCGCACTTGCAAGTGCGTACTTCACAATGGAGAGCAACTCTCCAAGAGTGGAGCCCATGATTCAGCCCGCATCGCGCGCCCAGATCAGCATCGGCGCGACCACGGTCACCTACCTTCCCGACGGCCACGGATGGATCAACCCGGCTGTCTTCTTCCCGGCCAGCGTCCCGGACGGCTGGGCGAGGCACGCCGAGTACCTCGACGAGCGCGGCTGGTTCCCGGTCAGCGTCGGCGCCTTCCTCATCCGTACGGCGGGCAGGTCGCTGCTGGTCGACCTCGGCCTGGGCGAGGTCGACTACGTCCTGGAGGGCGCGGCGGAGTTCAGGGGCGGCGCGCTGCCGGCGAGCCTGGCGGTGGAAGGCCTCTCCTCCGCCGACGTCGACACCGTCGTCTTCACGCACCTCCACCACGACCACGTGGGCTGGACCAGCGACGTGGCCCCCGCGCCGGCGTTCCCCGACGGCCGGCGGGTCTCCGGGCTCACCTTCGGCTCGGCCCGCCACCTGGTCAGCGAGCCCGAGTGGCGGTACTGGACCGGCGAGCCCGGCTTCCCCGGCCCCGACCCGGTGGCTGTGCTGGAGCCGCTGGCCGGCCGGGTGGAGTTCGCCGAGGACCGCCAGGAGATCGCCCCGGGCGTGCGGGTGCTGGCCACGTCCGGCCACACGCCGGGCCACCTCAGCCTGCTCGTCACCGATCCCGAGGACGATCGGCGGTTGATCATCCTGGGCGACGTCATGCACAGCCAGGTGCAGGTCGCCGAGAGCCACTGGACCTGCCGTTTCGACGTCGACCCCGACCACGGGCTGGCCACCCGGGAGAGGCTGCTCAAGGAACTGGAGACGCCCGGGACGATCCTGGCGGGCGGCCACTTCGCGGGTCAGGTCTTCGGAGAAGTACGGCAGCGCGCCTGGAAGGCACGGGACAGAGGATGAGCAGCCCTCGCACCAGGCGGCCCCGGCCCGGCACCCCCGGGCGGGTGCTGGCGTGGCTGCCGGACGGCAGGCCGGCCGACGTCTACAGCGCGCCCTGCCCGTCACGGGCGGCCCTGGACCGCATCGCCGACAAGTGGACCGCGCTGATCGTGGGCGTGCTGAGCACCGGCACCAAACGATACGCCGAGATCCGCCAGCCCATCGACGGCATCAGCGAGAAGATGCTCACCCAGACCCTGCGCAGCCTGGAGAGGGACGGCCTGGTGACCCGCACCGCCCACCCGACCGTCCCGCCCAAGGTCGAGTACGCGCTGACCGACCTCGGCCGCACGCTGGAGGCACCGCTGGCGGCCATCAGGGACTGGGCCGAGAAGCACGTCAACGAGCTCGACGCGGCCCGCAGGCGTTACGACGCCGGTGTGGCGGAGTGACCGTCATCACACACCGGAGACACGCAAAGCGTGACCGGCGGCTCCGACGTCCCGGGTGAGAGGCACCGATGAGGTGCCGGCCCGGAAGAGGGAAGGGTCATGAAGTACATGATCATGCTGTACGCGTCGCAGAAGGACCGGATCCAATGGCGGACGAGCCCGGTCGATCACGGTGGCTCCACCGGGCTCGTCGGGTGGAGACGGGTCAGGCGAGGTCGAACCGGTCGAGTTCCATGACCTTGGTCCAGGCTGCAACGAAGTCGGTCACCAACTTGTCGCGGGCGTCCTGGCTGGCGTAGACCTCCGCGAGGGCTCGTAGCTGGGAGTTCGAGCCGAAGATGAGGTCGACCACGGTGGCGGTCCACTTCACCTCATCGGTGGCCACGTCCCGGATCTCGTACACATGCTCCTCGGAGTCCGACGCCTTCCACCGGGCGCCCGGGGAGAGCAGGTTGGTGAAGAAGTCGTTGGTGAGCACGCCGGGCCGGTCGGTGAGGACGCCGTGCTGGGTACCGCCGAAGTTGGCTCCGAGGGAACGCAGGCCGCCGATAAGGACGGTCATTTCGGGCGGGGTCAGGTTGAGCATGTAGGCACGATCGACGAGCAGCACCTCCGGTGGGGTCTTCTCGCCGGAACGCAGGTAGTTGCGGAACCCGTCGGCCCGCGGCTCGAGGACCCGGAAGGACTCGACGTCGGTCTGCTCCTGAGTGGCGTCGGTGCGGCCCGGGCGGAACGGCACCGTCACTGCCACGCCAGCCTCGCGTGCTGCCTTCTCGACGGCGGCCGAGCCGGCCAGCACGATCAGGTCGGCGAGCGAGATCTTCGCGACGCCGGCCTCGTTGAACTCGCGCTGGATGCTCTCGAGGGTGTCCAGGACCGTCGCGAGTTGCTCGGGCTGGTTGACCTCCCAGCTGCGCTGCGGCTCGAGACGGAGCCGGGCGCCGTTGGCGCCGCCGCGCTTGTCGGTGGACCGGAAGCTCGCGGCGGCGGCCCAGGCGGTGGAGACCAGTTGAGCGGTCGTGAGGCCGGACTCCAGGACCTTCGCCTTGAGGGAAGCGACGTCGGCGTCACCCACGAGTTCGTGCTCGACGGCCGGCACTGGGTCCTGCCACAGCTGGGGCTCGGCGACCCACGGTCCGAGGAAGCGGCTGACCGGACCCATGTCGCGGTGCAGCAGCTTGTACCAGGCCTTGGCGAAGGCCAACGCGAGCTCGTCGGGGTTCTCCAGGAAGCGGAGGGAGATCTTCTGGTACGTCGGGTCGACGCGCAGCGCCAGGTCGGTCGTGAGCATCGTCGGCTTGTGCTTCTTCGACGGGTCGTAGGCGTCCGGGATGATCGCCTCGGCGTCCTTCGCGACCCACTGTTTCGCGCCGCCGGGGCTCGTGGTGAGCTCCCACTCGTAGCCGAAGAGGATCTCGAGGAAACGGTTGCTCCACTGCGTAGGCCGGTCGCTCCACGTCACCTCGAGACCGCTGGTGATCGTGTCACCGCCCTTGCCGGCGCCGTAGCTGCTCAGCCAGCCCAGGCCCTGCGCTTCCAGCTGCGCGCCCTCGGGCTCCGGCCCCACGTGGTCATCCGCGATGCCGGCGCCGTGGGTCTTGCCGAACGTGTGGCCGCCGGCGATGAGAGCGACAGTCTCCTCGTCGTTCATCGCCATCCGCCTGAAGGTCTCGCGGATGAAATGCGCCGCCGCAGCCGGGTCCGCGTTGCCGCGGGGACCCTCCGGGTTGACGTAGATGAGACCCATCTCGGTCGCGCCGAAGTTCGGCACCATCTCGGTGTCCGTGGCGTAGCGCTCGTCACCGAGCCAGGCGTCCTCCGGGCCCCAGAAGATCTCCTCTGGCTCCCAGACGTCCTCGCGGCCGAAGCCGAAGCCGAAGGTCTTGAAACCCATCGACTCCAGGGCGGCGTTGCCGGCGAGCACGAGCAGGTCGGCCCACGAGATCTTCTGGCCGTACTTTTGCTTGACCGGCCACAGCAGCCGGCGGGCCTTGTCGAGGTTGGCGTTGTCGGGCCAGCTGTTGAGCGGGGCGAAACGCTGAGCGCCGTCGCCGGCCCCGCCGCGACCGTCGTGGATGCGGTAGGTGCCCGCGGCGTGCCAGCTCATCCGGATCATGAGACCGCCGTAGTGGCCGAAGTCGGCCGGCCACCAGTCCTGCGAGGTGGTGAGCACCTCGATGATGTCCCGCTTGAGAGCCTCGACGTCGAGCTTCTCGAACTCCTTGGCGTAGCTGAAGCCCTCTGCCAATGGGTTGCCCTTGGACGAGTGCGCGCGCAACACCGAGAGGTCGAGCTGGTTGGGCCACCAGTCCCGGTTGGTGCGCGGACGACCGCCGGTCTTCGGGGTCGGCGAGTCGATTGCCGGGTTCTCGCTCTCGCTGCCATGCGCGGTCACGGAGTCATGCGCGACCGGGCAGCCGGCCGCCGCCTTCTGGTCCACGCCCTGCGCGCTGGAGGGGGCGTTGTCCTGGGTGTCGCTCATCTGCTTCCTCCGAACTGCCGTATCACTGGGCGATGCGTCTAGTCGCACAGTCGGGGTAGGTGCCCCAATAGGCGACCTCCGCCTCGTCGACCACGAAGCCCTGGTCATCCCAGGCGGTGAGACGTGAGGCGTGGCCGACGGCGCAGTCGACGTCCGCGATCGCACCGCAGGAGCGGCACACGACATGGTGGTGGTTGTCCCCCACCCGTGACTCGTGGCGGGCGGTCGTACCGGCCGGCTCGATGCGCCGCACCGAACCGGCGTTGGTCAGCGCACGCAGCACGTCGTACACCGCCTGGTGGGAGACCCTGGGGAGTTCGGCCCGTACCAGGGCGATCACCGTGTCAGTGTCGACGTGCGCGTGATCGCGTAGCGCGGCGAGCACTGCCAACCGCGGCCGGGTCACGCGCAACGAGACCGCTCGCAACTGCGCCTCGAAGTCAGACGCCATATGGACAACATAGCCGCCCCCTTCGAAGAGCAGATACGCGGCCGTGCCCTGCCGTCGGGCTCGCAGCTTCGGCCAGGGGTCGTGCACAGGGCGTTGATCTCGGTGTCCATGCGGCCGGCTCCCGCTCGCGAGCCGGGATGCGATCGCCTGCACCCGGCTGGGAGCCGACCCTCAGGTGCGGCCTGGACCGGGAGGAGGACATGGCCCGGCTGTCGCCGTTCGTCAACCGGCACCTCGGGGTGCACGGCGCCTACAGCTTCGTGCTGCCCGATCTGGCCCCCGGCGCGATCCTCGTCCTGCCCGACTCAGGCACCCACCGCCACACCGTCGACGTGGCTTACTGATCAGCGTGGGCGGCTGAGGGCGGCCTCGGCCAGATCCGTCCATTTCTCGACCGAGGAATGGGGTACTACCACCCAGTCCTTTATCGCCCTGCCCTGCCCCGAGGGGTCAAACAGGGACGCCCCGGCCAGCTCGAGCGCGGCTGTGTGTTCGGGGGTGTCCCTGACCAGCCGGAACACCATCGCGCCGTCGTGCTGCAGGCTCGCGAACACCTTCCCCGCCTGATCCTTGAGCGCGGGACTCCCCATCATCCTGGCGATCCGTACACCCAGGTCGGCCAGCTCGGCGCCGACCTGCTTGAAATCCTCTTCCGCGCTCATCGTCAGTCGGTCCCAAACTCCATGGCGGTGTGGTCGAGCAGCTCGTCGTGGTCGGGGCTCTTCCCGCGTGACGCGATCGCCTCGGCCCCGCCTTCGGCAGCACGGCGATCAGGCTAGTCGTCCTGGCGGCACCGATCAAGGCGGATGCGGGGTGCCGACCATGCCGAGCCCGGCGTACATCTCCAGCTTGGCGCGGGCGGTCGTGGACGCCGACGGGGTCATCGAGCGGGCCTCCTACGAGTTGTGCGTGATCGTGTCGCTGAAGGACGCGAAGGACTTTAAGGTCAGCCTCGCCGGAGCCGAACAGAAGCGCGCCCGGCTTGACGAGCGGGCGCGCCAAACAGCCTGGTGAGCACCCTGTCGGGAAACCTAATTCCGACGCCCCTGCGAAGGCGCCGCGCGCGATCAAGACCTACTTTGGGGCTGGAGACACCTTCGAGAGCGTAGGGCCCGAATAATAGGCCTGGGCTGCGCGGGTGCTGGTCAAGGTCTCCCTATAAAATGGCCCGGTGATCTTGGGTCTTCCCCCCGGTGAGTTCGGCGCCTATCTCTTCGACTGCGACGGGACCATAGCCGATTCCATGCCGCTGCGCTTTCTCGCTTGGCAGCAGGCGTTGAGCGAGTGGGGATGTGAGCTCTCCGAAGAACTGTTCTACGCGTGGGGCGGTCGGACGGTGGTCGACATCATCACCGACCTCAATGCAAGCCAGGGGCTGGCCATGCCGGTGCCGGCCGTCGCTCGCCGCGGTGAGGAGCTCTGCCAGGAGATGCTGCCCCAGCTGACCGCAGTGCCCGGCGTGCTCGAGCACATCGAAGCTGAATTCGGACGCATCCCGTTCGCTGTCGTATCTGGTAGCAGCCGTGAGTCGGTGACGGCTACGCTGACCGCCCTGGCACTGCTCGACAAGTTCGAGGTGATGGTCTGCGCCGGCGAGTATCCGCGGGCTAAACCCGCCCCGGACCCGTTTCTGCTAGCAGCCCAGCAGTTGGGCGTCGACCCGAAGCACTGCTTGGTCTTTGAGGACGCCGACAACGGGATCCAGGCTGCTCAGGCCGCTGGCATGGCTTGGGTCCTCGTTCCCCCGCCAGGGCGACGCTGACCCAGACCGAAGAGCCAGAGCCGATGACCGGCCTCATCTGCTGCGACGACGGACCCCGGTCGGGGTGCCGTTAACCAACGTGTCATGGGTCGCCAAAGCCGTGGCCCGACCGGCTGGACACCGCACATCCGTACGTCCTCGGCATCCCGCAGACCGTCACCGAGCGCCTGCTGGCCGAGCACGCCGCCGAGGTCGGGGCCGAGATCCGGCGCAGCTGCGAACTGATCGGGCTGAGCCAGGAGGAGGACGGGGTGACCGTCGAGCTGGCCGACGGCACGCAGTTGCGCTCGCGCTACCTCGTCGGTTGCGACGGCGGCCGCAGCACGGTGCGCAAGCTGCTCGGCGTCGGCTTCCCCGGTGAGCCCACCAGGGTCGAGACGCTGCTGGGCGAGATGGAGGTGACCGAGGATCCGGCGACGGTTGCCGCCGTCGTCGCGGAAGTCCGCAAGACCCAACTGCGGTTCGGCGCCATACCTTTCGGGGACGGGGTGTACCGCCTCGTCGTGCCCGCCGAGGGGGTGGTCGAGGACCGCACGGTTCCGCCGACCCTCGAGGAGTTCAAGCAGCAGTTGCGGGCCTTCGCGGGCACCGACTTCGGCGCGCACTCACCGCGCTGGCTGTCCCGCTTCGGCGACGCCACCCGGCAGGCCGAGCGTTACCGGACCGGCCGGGTGCTGCTGGCCGGCGACGCGGCGCACATCCACCCGCCGACCGGCGGGCAGGGGCTCAACCTCGGTGTCCAGGACGCGTTCAATCTCGGCTGGAAACTGGCCGCCGAGGTGAACGGCTGGGCACCGGAGGGGCTGCTGGACAGCTACCACACCGAACGGCACCCGGTGGCCGCCGACGTGCTGGACAACACCCGGGCGCAGATGGAGCTGCTGTCCATCGAACCGGGCCCCCGGTCGGTGCGCCGGCTGGTGTCGGAACTGATGGACTTCGAGGAGGTGAACCGGTACCTGATCGAGAAGATCACTGCGATCGGGGTGCGCTACGACTTCGGCGAGGGCCATGAACTGCTCGGTCGGCGGATGCGGGACGTGGAGCTGAAGCGGGGGCGCCTCTACGAGCTGATGCACGGCGGCCGCGGACTACTGCTCGACCAGACCGGCCGGCTCTCGGTGGCGGGCTGGGCAGATCGGGTCGACCACGTCGTCGACGTCAGCGAGGAACTGGACGTGCCGGCGGCGCTGCTGCGGCCGGACGGCCACGTGGCGTGGGTCGGTGAAGACCAGCAGGATCTACTCAGCCGGCTGCCCAGGTGGTTCGGCGCTGCCGTCGGCTGAGCGCGCAGTCGTGGCTCGAAAGGGTGGGGCCTATCTCCGGCCGAGTTCGGGTGCGCTTTGACGTCGGGGCGGATGAAGAGCACGTGAACCGCCTCGTAGGTCGCCGTGGAGTCCTTCATCGCGCCAGGGAGCAGGCGAACGGCGAGATCTCGTCGCGGCCGAACAGGCGTTTGCCGTGGCCCCTCGTCCAGATCGCGTCGGCCCGGAAGAGGCCGACGAACTCCGCGGGGAGCTCGTTCCGCCGGGAGTGCTCCAATGTGGAGATCATCTGCTTGGTCGCACCGATCTCGGCCTCGGTCGGCTGCTCGTCAACGATGCCTGAAGCAAAGGCGAGGTCAACTCACCTATCTTCTCGAAAGCCTATAAAGCCGACATACACAGCTTGTCGCCACATGTAGCGCATAGTCACCCAGTGAAAGGGCAGGTCTCCTCCTGTCAGGCGAAACACCAGGCTGGAGGGGGAACCTGAGCCATGAATCCTGACGACTGGAGAAGGGGACTGATCGACGCCTGGACGGCGCTCGTCACCTTCGTACCGAAGTTCATCGCGTTCCTGGTGATCCTGCTGGTCGGCTGGCTGATCGCCAAGGTGCTACAGAAGGCCGTCAGCAAGGGACTGGAACGCGTCGGATTCGATCGCTGGGTCGAGCGCGGCGGCGTTGGCCGGATGATGGAACGCAGCCGCTACGACGCGTCGGACCTCATCGCGAAACTCGTCTACTACGCGGTGCTGCTGATCACGCTGCAGATCTCGTTCTCGGTGTTCGGGCCCAACCCGATCAGCGCGCTCCTCGGCGGCGTGGTGGCCTGGCTGCCCAAGGCCGCGGTCGCGATCATCATCATCGTCGTGGCCGCCGCGATCGCCAGCGCGGTCAGGGACATCGTCGGCGCCGCGCTGGGCGGTCTGTCCTATGGCCGCGTGCTCGCCACGATCGCGCAGGTGTTCATCATCGCCCTCGGCGTGATCGCCGCGCTCAACCAGGTCGAGATCGCCACCACCGTCACCACGCCGGTGCTGGTCGCGTTCCTGGCCACGGTGGCAGGCATCCTCATCGTCGGCGTCGGGGGCGGCCTGGTCAGGCCGATGCAACAGCGCTGGGAAGGGTGGCTGACCAGGGCGGAGGCCGAGACCGGCACCATCCGCACCGAGGCGGCGGCCTACGACAAGGGACGCCAGGACGCTCTGGCAGGCACCGAGGCGCCCGCCCCTGCTCGGGCCACCGCGCGGACCGGTGCGCCCGAGTCGGCGCAGCCCACGGGGGGCGGCGGCTTCGAGCCGCGGCCGGGTGAAGGCGGCCGTTCTCAACCCCGTCCGGGCGAGGGCGGCCCGCGTCCAGGTGAGGGCGGCTACCAGTCGCGCCCCGGCGAGCCGCCGCCGTTGTAACCGTCTCAGGCGGTCTGCGCGGGGGCGAGCATCAGGCACACCGCGCTCATCCGCAACGTCGCGAAGTCGAGAGGGTGGCCGGGCTCGGGGACCCGCCACCCTTTCTCGTGCGCGCCGTCCCAGAAGCCGATCAGGTAGCTGAGCAGGGCGGTGTGGCCCGCCTGCTCGCCGATGGAGCGGAGGGCATGCCGTACGGCGGCCACGTGCTGGTCGAGGAGCGCGCCGACGCCGGGATGTTCGGCGGGCAGCTCAAGCACCCAATGCGCGAACTCCGTACGGATTCGCTCTACCCATGCAAGATCAGACACCAGACGCCCCGGATGGTTTGCCGCAAAGTTACCCCGTCAACCATAAACGCTGACGCGAGAAACTATTTGCCACCCTCGACAGAGATCTGAAAGATATGGACGGGTGATCCGCGTCGAGAGGTTGACCAAGGTCTTCCGCCGCCCCCGAACCTTCACCGGTCCGCTGGGCGCCGTCCGCACGCTTCTGACCCGCCAGTACGACGAGCGCACCGCCGTGGACGACGTCAGCTTCGACATCGCCGAGGGGGAGGTGGTCGGCTATCTCGGCCCGAACGGCGCGGGCAAGTCCACCACCGTCAAGATGCTGACCGGCATCCTCACCCCCACCGGCGGCCTCGTCGAAGTCGCCGGACGCGTGCCGTGGCGCGAGCGCAACGCCAACGCCCGCGCCGTCGGGGTGGTCTTCGGCCAGCGCAGCCAGCTGTGGTGGGACCTGCCGCTCATCGAGTCGCTGCGCCTGGTCGGCGACCTCTACGACGTTCCGGCCGCCCGCTTCACCTGGTCGCTGAAGAGGATGCGCGACCTGCTCGGGCTCGACGACTTCCTCGACACCCCTGTCAGGCAGCTCAGCCTCGGCCAGCGGATGCGTGGCGACCTGGCGGCCGCCATGCTGTACGAGCCGCCCATCCTCTACCTCGACGAGCCCACCGTGGGTCTCGACGTGCTGGCCAAGCAGGCGGTGCGCGAGTTCATCGTCGACACCAACAGGACAGGGCGCACCACCGTCCTGCTGACCACCCACGACCTGGCCGACGTCGAGGCGCTGTGCAAGCGGATCATCCTCATCGACAAGGGCAGGGTGCTCTACGACGGCGGCATCGACGCCCTGGTCAGCGCCTACGCGCCACCCCGCCGCCTGGTCGTGCACGCCGACGACGGCAGCCACGCCTACGAACTCACCGAGGGGCTGGAGGTCCCCGACCTGCTGGCCGCGCACACCATCCGTGACCTGTCGATCGAGGAGCCCGACCTGGAGAGCGTGATCAAGAGGATCTACGCGGCATGATCCGATCCTTACGCGGCATGGCCCGCATCGGCCTGCGTTTCCAGCTCGCCTACCGCAGCGAGGTCATCATGACGTCGCTGACGTTGATCGCGCAGGTGTTCCTCCTGCGCATGGTGTGGACCTCGGTGTACGGCCAGCGCCAGCACGCCATGGGCCTCACGCTGGAGGCGCTGCTGGCCTACCTCACGCTGGCCAACCTGCAGACGTTCGCCACCATGCCGATCATCACGCGGATCGCTCATTTCAGGATCCGCACGGGGACGGTGTTCTTCGACCTGGCCAGGCCCGTCGGCTATCTGCCGCAGATGGCCGCCTTCCAGGTAGGCCACACGGCGGGGGCGTTGCTGCTGCTCGCGCCGGTCGTACCGGTGGTGCTGCTGGTCGGCTCGATCACGCCGACCGCGCACGCGCTGCCGTACGTGGTGACGCTGGCGCTCGGGTACGTCGTCGGAATGCTGATGGCGCTGCTGATCTGCCTGATCGGCTTCTGGACGATGGAGACCGGCGCCATCTCGCTGCTGTATCGCCTGGTCAGCCAGTTCTTCGCGGGCACGATGGTCCCGCTGACGTTCTTCCCCGGGGCGCTGCGCACGCTGGCGGAGGCGCTGCCGTTCAAGTACATGGGCTACGTCCCGGCCGCGATCTACGTCGGGCGGCTGTCCGGCGCGGAGATCGCCCGCGCGCTCCTCGTCGAGATCGCGTGGATCGCGGCGCTCGGCGCGCTGCTGTGGGCGCTGTGGCGGGTCGCGCACCGCAGGGTGGTGATCAACGGTGGCTGAGCTCACCCGCGCGCTTCGCCTGTACTGGCGGCTGCAGCGCGCCACCATGCGCGGGGCCATGCAGTACCGGCTCAACGCGGTCATCGGCGTCCTCACCGGCGCGGTCTACCAGGGCAGCGGCTTCGCCTTCATCTGGGTGATCATGCACACCTTCCCCGCGATGGCAGGCTGGAGCCTGCCCCAGATCGCCTTCCTGTACGGCCTGCGCCTGACCGCCCACGCGCTCTGCATGCTGCCGCTGAGCAGCCTCATCGGCATCGACTGGCTGGTGCGCGAGGGCGAGTTCGACAGGATCCTGCTGCGCCCGCTCAACCCGCTCCTCCAGGTCATGACCAAACGGATGGGCGTCGGCCAGCTCGGCGACCTGCTCGTCGGCGTGGTCCTGCTGGGCATCGCGGGAGGCGCCGCGGGCGTGCCGTGGACGCCGGGTCTCGTGGTCTTCTGCGCGATCGCCGTCGTGGGCGGCGCGCTGGTGGAGGCCGCCTTCTTCCTCGCCCTGTCGTCGCTGTCGCTGCGGATGCTCGACACGTTCGCGCTGCGTGTCTTCGTCGACGACGTCTTCAGCAGGTTCGGCTCCTACCCGATGAGCGTCTTCGGCGGCGTCACCCAATGGCTGCTGACCTACGTGCTGCCGGTCGCGTTCGTCGCCTACGTACCGGCGAGCGTCATCCTGGGCAAGATGGTCATGCCACTCGCCTACGCCAGCCCCTTGCTGGGTGTGGCGCTGTTCGCGGTGGCCTACCGGATCTGGGCGCGGCAGCTGCGCCACTACCAGAGCGTCGGGACCTAGCGTGAGCCCAGGAAGCGTCGCTGGTCGGCGAGGTAGCCGTCGGCGAACAGCGAGCGCGGCGCGAAGAACGCGGTGAGCGTGAGCCGCGGTTCCGAACTCTCGATGGAGTGCTTGACCATCGAGTGGGCCGCGTCCGCGTAGCGACGGACGGTGAGCCGGGCCAGTTCCCTGCGGTAGACGGTCTCGGTGTCGGCCGTGTCCACGTTGAGGTCGTGGTCGCCGAGCGCCAGCAACACCGGTATCTCCCGCAGCGCGCGCAGATCCTCGGTGGCGTCGGAGGTGTGGTTCTTGGCGACGAAGCTCCAGCGCTCGGCGGTCATGGCGGTCGCCCGGCCCACGGTCTTCACGTAGTCGGCATAGCTCGCCTTCTCCCGCAGGAGCCGGCGGACGGTGTCGCTCTTGGCGATCTCCCGTTCGATCCTGTCGGGGGAGGCGCCCTCGGCGCGCAACTCGGCCAGCAGGTTGTAGCGGCCCTGCTGAAGCCAGTTGATCGCGGGGGAGACGGCGATGACGAACGCGACCGGCGTCTTCGCGGCGACCTTGGGCAGCACCCAGCCCGCCTGGCTGGAGCCCCACAGGCCGACGCGCCGCGGATCGACGTCCGGGCGGGCACGCGCCCACGCGATCGCGGACGTCACCTCGTCAGCCCTGTCGTCCATCGACTGGCCGAGCCAGTCCTCTGGCTTGTCCCACGACAGCGTGGCATAGCCGGCCTGGGCGAAGGCTTCCCAGATCGGCTGGTAACCGTCGTCGTGGGTGGCGTTGACCGGGCCGTCGCCGTGCACGACGACCACCAGGCCGTGCCGTTCGCGGCCGTCTCTCGGTGTGGTGAGCACGCCGTGGAGGCGCCCGATCGAGACGGTCTCCGCGTCCATGTCGTAGGAGTTCTGCCAGACGACCACACCGCCGAGGACGAGCACGACGGCCAGGAGAGCCACGAGTATCCGCACGGGAACCTCTCATCTACAGAACTATCGTTACTAACACGATAGTATGAGGTATGAACATCGAGGTTCCGACCAGAGTGCTCGTCGAGGCGCTGATCAGCGAGGACGGCACGGTCGACGCGGCCGAGCTCTACGACGTGGCCGCGCTGCTGGGCATGAGCGACCAGCAGGTACGGCTCTGCGTCAAGCGGCTCGTCGCCGAGGGCCGCTTCACCCACGAGGGCAGAGGACGCAAGGCAGTACTGCGCGCCACGGCGCGGACGGAACGATCGCTGGCGCCCGACGTGGCCTTCGTCCGCCACGCCTACCAGCAGGACGCGGGCCTGGCCCCATGGGACGGCACCTGGCACCTGGTCGCCTTCGCCGTACCGGAGAGATCACGCCAGGCCCGCGACGCGCTGCGAGAGACGCTCGGCAGGCTCGGCGGGGCCGCCCTGCAGGGCGGACTCTACGTCAGCGCCAACGCGTGGGAACCCTACGTGGAGGAGGCGGCGCGCGAACTGGGCGTCCTCGACCATCTGACCTTCGCCACCACCGCCATGCTCCGCAGGGGCGAGGAGGCCGACCCCGTCGCACTCGCCCGCGCGCTGTGGCCACAGGAGGAGCTCGCCGCGCGCTACCACCACCTGCTCGACGTCATCAGGCCCCGTCTCGACCGGCTCACGGCAGCAAACCCGCTCGCCCCCGAGCAGGTGGTCGTCATCGCGATCGAGTTGGCCACCGCGTTCACCCACGCCATGGAGCCCGACCCGCTGCTGCCGCCCGAGCTGCTGCCCCAACCGTGGCCCGGCGCGCAGGCCCGCGAGCTGTTCGCCCGCTGCTGGTCGCTCCTGCGCGCCCACCCGGGACACCTGCGGCTCTTCGCGCTCTACGACTGAGCGCGAAAAGATCTGCGCGACTAGCTCCTGCCGTTGCGGCGCAGCACGTCGACGGCGTGGACGGTGATGGCGCCCCGCCAGTCAAGGGCGCCCGCGGGGGAGATGGTCGCGTAGTCGACCGTCCACCCGCCGTCCTCCTGCTGCAGTGCGGCCAGCCTGTCCAGGTCGGCGTCCACCGCCTCCTTCGTGAACAGCCGCCGCGACGGCAGATCGGGGTTGGGAGAGAAGTCGAGCGGGCGCAGCTTCTCCTCCTCCGTGCCGCCCTCGACGTGCAGCTCACCGTCCGGCGGGATGAACGCGCCCAGCTTGTCGAGCAGCTCGGCGTGCTCGGGCTGGGCGTCGAGGAAGCGGACGGCGAACGCCAACACGTACGCGTGCGGCCGCCGGTCCAAGGACGCGATGGCCTCCAGGCAGTAGGCGGTCGCGCGGGCCAGCCACGGATGCCCGTTGATCACGCCGTCGCGGGCGGCCACCCGCCACGCGGCGGCCGCCGTCACCGCGGTGATCTGCAACGACGACGTCGTGGAGTCCGCGCCCCTCCACCACGGCGCGGTGGCGGCCGAGACGGTCAGCGGCAGCGCGAACGGCAGCCCGCCGTCGGGCAGCGTCACGGTCTCCAGCCAGTCGCACAGCTCGGCCGCCCGCGGGCTCGGCGCCTGCTCGAACACCTCGAAGGCGTGCAGCGCCGCGCCGGGCTGGCTCTCCGGCGAGCGCAGGTCCGGTTCGAGTCCCCAGCCGTAGCCGCCGTCGGCGTTGCGATATCCCTCCAGCGCGGCCAGGGCGGCCTCGGGCGAGCCCACGCCGGTCAGCAGCTCGAAACGGCGACGGTCGAGCAGCCGCGCGTGGCCGGCCATGAACGAGGTGAGCTTGTCGATGTCCATGCCTTCATCCTTCCCACGCACGCGACCTGCGGTCTTGTACGGATCGGCCATCCACTTCGCGCGGCTCACCGCTCGCACGCGCAGGCAGGAGGCGCGTCGGCCCAGTGCAGCGCGATGTACGGCTCGGCCTGCCCGGCGTAGCGCACCCGCTCCTTGGTGATGCGGTAGCGCGCGCAGCTGACGGGATCGGACGGCGACCCCCGGGGAACGGGGACCGACAGCGTGCCGACCTCCTGCTCGATCTGCGTCAGAAGGCCGTGACACGGCCCGCCCAGGCAGATGGCGTTCATGCCGGGTACGCGTGGGTCTCCGTGGCCTTGACCGATGCCCAGATCCCCTGGCCGGGCGTCAGGTCCAGGTCGGCCACGGCGGCCGGGGTGATGTCGGCGAACGCGGTGATCGGTCCGTCGAGGTGGACGCGGACGTTGTCGCCGTGCCGTTCGATGCCTTCGATGCGGGCCTGCCACAGGTTGCGGGGGCTGCCGTCGGGGCGTGAGCGGTAGAGGGCGACCGCGGCGGGCGGGAAGGCGACGAAGGCGGGCCCGTCGAGCTGGTCGGTGGTGTTGAACAGCAGGTCGCCGACCTTGACCTGGTGGCCGTCTGCCACGCCGCGGTAGAAGTTGAGGCCGACCAGGCGCGCGACGTAGTCGGTGCGCGGCCTGCGGGCCACCTCGGCGGGCGCGCCTTCCTGCACGATGGCGCCGTTCTCGATGACGACGAGCCGGTCGGCCAGCACCATCGCGTCCAGCGGGTCGTGGGTCACCAGGACGGTGGCGCCGTCGAAGTCGGCCAGGTGGTGGCGCAGCTGCGAGCGGATCTCCAGCCTGGTGTGCGCGTCGAGCGCCGCAAGCGGCTCGTCGAGCAGCAGCAGGCGGGGCCGTACGGCCAGCGCCCTGGCCAGGGCGACGCGCTGGGCCTGGCCGCCGGACAGCCGGCGGGGCCTGGCCGTGGCGTGCCCCGCAAGGCCGACGCGCTCCAGCCACGCGCGGGCCGTACGGCGGGACTCGGCCTTGCCCTCGCCACGGCAGCGCAGCCCGAAGGCGACGTTGTCCAGGGCGGACAGGTGGGGGAAGAGCAGGTAGTCCTGGAAGACCATGCCGATCGGGCGGTGCTCGACGGCCATGCCGTGCAGGGGCCGCTCGTCGAGCGTGATGTGCCCGCCGGCCGACAGGCCCGTGAGGCCCGCCAGGGCTCGCAGGGCGGTGGTCTTGCCTGCGCCGTTGGGCCCGAGCAGGGCGACGACCTCTCCCGCCGCGACGTCGAGCGAGATGTCGAGGCCGAAGGCGGCTCTGGTGACGACCAGGCGCGCGCGCAGGGTCATGGGCTGCTCACCCATCTGTCACGTAGGCTGGCCAGGATGATCACCGAGACGGCGAGCAGAACGAGGCTGAGCACGATGGCAGCCTCCGGCTCGGTCTCCATTGCGAGGTAGACCGCCAGCGGCATCGTCCTGGTGGTGCCGGGGAAGTTGCCGGCGAAGGTGATGGTCGCGCCGAACTCGCCCAGCGCCCTGGCCCAGCACAGCACCGCCCCCGCCACGACGCCCGGCATGATCAGCGGCAGCGTGACGCGGTGGAAGATGGTCCAGCGGGAGGCGCCGAGCGTGGCCGCGGCCTCCTCGAACCGCTGGTCGGCGGCGCGCAGCGCGCCTTCGACGCTGATGACGAGGAACGGCATCGCCACGAACGCCTCGGCGATGACCACGCCCGTCGTGGTGAAGGGCAGCGTGATGCCGAAGGTGACGTCCAGCCACTGCCCGATCAGGCCGCGCCGGCCCAGCACCAGCAGCAGGGCGACGCCGCCGACCACGGGCGGCAGCACCAGCGGCACGGTGACCAGGGCCCGCACCAGCCGCCGGCCGGGGAAGGTGACCCTGGCCAGCAGCCATGCCAGCGGCACGCCGAACAGCAGGCACCCGGCCGTCGCGATCGTCGAGGTCACCAGCGACAGCCGCAGCGCCTCGAGCACCTGCGGCTCGGACAGCCGATCCAGCAGCGTCGGCCACGGCGCGCGGATCAGCAGACCGGCCAGCGGCAGCACCAGGAAGGCGAGACCGAGCACCGCGGGGACCACCAGCAGCCACGGCAGGCGGCCGGTGGTTCCGCGTCGTTCGGCGCCCTGGACGGGTGCCGCGGTGGTGGGCGTCATCGCGGTCAGGGCGCCTCGAATCCGGCCTTCGTCAGCACACCCTTGCCCTCAGGCGACAGCACCAGGTCCACGAACTGCTTTGCCAGGCCTGGCGCCGGCGCCTTGGCCGACACCGCGATCGGGTAGTCGTTGATCGCCTTGTCGGCTTCGGGGAAGGCGATGCCCTTCACCTTGCCTCCCGAGGCGAGCACGTCGGTCCTGTAGACCAGGGCGGCGTCGACCTCGCCGAGCTCGACCTTGGTGAGCGTGGCCTTGACGTCCTGCTCGAGCGTGACGGGCGTGACCTTCAGCCCTGCGGCGTCCAAGGCCTTGACGGCGGCGGCGCCGCACGGCACCTGCTCGGCACAGAGCGCCACCTTGACCTTCGGGTCCGTCAGGTCCTTCAGGCCGTCGACCTTGGCGGCGTTGTCGGCCGGGACGGCGATCTCCAGCTTGTTGCGCACGAACGTGGTCGGCGAGCCCGCCAGGCCCGCGTCGCTGACGGTCTTCATCGTGGCGGGGCTGGCGGCGGCGAACACGTCGGCGGGCGCGCCCGCGGTGATCTGCTGAGCCAGCGTGGCGCTGGAGCCGAAGTTGAACTTCACCGTCGTGCCCGGATGTGCCGCCTCGAAGGACTTGCCGAGCTCGGTGAACGTGCCGGTCAGCGACGCGGCCGCGAACACCGTCACCGTCGTGGCCTCCGCGGGCGCGGCCGGAGCGGACGCAGGCGCGGAGTCCGAAGGGGCGGCGGTTCCGGTGGAACCGCACCCCGACAGGCCGACGAGCGCGATGACAAGGGGGAGGGCGACGGCCCACCTGGGTTGACGCCTGAGCACCAATGACTCCTTACTGACTCACCGTGCGAGTGTGGTCGGGTATCTCCACGACGACGTTGGTGGACTTGATCACAGCGACCGCCACCACTCCCACCTGCAGGTCGAGTTCGTCGGCGGCCTGGCGGCTCATCAGCGACACCACGCGGTACGGCCCCGCGGCGATCTCCACCTGGGCCATCACCGCGTCCCTGATGACCTCGGTCACGATGCCGCGGAAGCGGTTACGCGCCGAGGACAGGCCCGAGCCGTCCTCCGCCTCGATCTGGGCGCGGGCGAAGGCGGCCAGCTCGGCGCCCTTCACCCGCCGGTGGCCGTTCTCGTCCCGCTCGGCCGCCAGCCTGCCCGCGTCCACCCATCGGCGCACGGTGTCGGAGCTGACGCCGAGCAGGGCGGCGGCCTCGCTGATCCGAAACGTCGTCACAAGCAATCACCATACCTTCGCAGATTCCAGCCTGAATACCCGCCCACCCATGCAACAGCGGCATGATCTACAGCTCTGTCATGGCATTCACGAGACGCCCCCCTCTTCGTCGCCCGGCCACCGAGCCCGCCCGTTCCCGCGGCCGCGACGGCCCGGGCGCGGCAGGCCACGAACGCGGGTGTCAACCGAGCCCGGCCAGCGCGCGAAAGGCCTTGGTGGTGAACTCGTCGAGGGGATAGAACAGCTCGATCGCCAGCTCCGGAAGCGTCACATCGGCCGGGGCGCCGAACGTGGCCATCGTGCTGAACATCGACAGCTCGCCGAACGGCGTGCGGACCCTCAGCGGCACCTGGAAGGGGCTCGACCCGAGCTCCGCGCTCTCCTGCTCCTGCGCGGGCACGGGGTACCCGCACACCTCCTCGTACATCAGGCGCAGTCGACCACGACGGCCGGGTACGGCCGTCCGACACGCGATCGGTGTCGCCGGTCCCGCCAGGTAGGCGGGTCGGCGGGCGCCCCCGGCCGGCATGGGTGGCCGGGGCTCAGGCGCTCCACTCGCCGGGCCCACCGGGGATCGGCGCCCTGTGGTCGTACGGCTCGCGCGTGAAGATGAAGGTGTTCAGGTCGAGGAATCCCTCGCCCACCTTGAGCACCTCGCCCGCGTAGTAGCCGTCCAGGCCCAGCCACGTGCCGTCCGCCTGGGCCACGAACCGCGAGGCCCTTCCCGGCCCGTGCGCAGGCGTCAGTGAAAGACCCCGCTCGGGCAGCAGCCGCAGCAGATAGGGGGCGGGACCCCAGTGCCACAACCCCGTCAGCGCCAGCAGGTCGGGGTCGGCGGCGACCGGTTTCCACGGCTCGGGCAGGCGCGGCTCGTGCTCGTCGAGGATGGCCAGCAGCTCGGTCAGCAGTGTGCGGCTCACGCCCGAGGTGGTGTTGGCCATGAACAGCACACCCACCCGGTCGGCGGGGTCGGTCCAGACGGTGGCCAGGAAGCCGGGCATCGATCCGGTGTGTCCCGCCAGGCGCCGTCCGCCGGCCCGGGCCAGCTGCAGGCCGAGGCCGTACCCCGAGGTCCACGCGTCGCCGTCGTCGACCGTGGCGGGCTCGCGCATCTCGGCCAGCGTCTCCGGCCTGAGCACGCCCTGTGTGGAACCGGCCAGGAAGGCGGCCCACCTGGCCAGATCGGCAGGCGTCGACCACAGCTGGCCGGCGGGTGCCATCGACACCGCGTCGTGCTCGGGCTCGGGCAGCAGCACGTCGGCGAACGGGTGCACCGCGTAGCCCGTCGCGTGGGGCGGGCGCGGTCTGGCGGTGGTGTCGTTCATCCCGATCGGCAAGAGGACCTCCCGCCGGACCGCCTCTTCCCACGTCATGCCGCGGTGGCGGGCCACCAGCTCGCCCAGCAGCCCGTAGCCGACGTTGGAGTAGTGGAAGCGGCGGCCTGGCCGGTGCCTGGAGCTGTCCGGGCCCAGCCGCGCGATCAGCTCGTCGACCGGCAGGCCGGGCGTGCGCTCCCACCACTCCGTCGGCGGCTCGGCCGTCAGCCCGCCGGTGTGCGAGAGCAGCTGGGCGATCGTGACCTGGTCGAACGCGGTGCCCTCCACGTGCTTGGCGAGCGGGTCGAGCAGGTCGACCAGGCCCTCGTCGCGCAGCCTCATCACGACGGTGGCGACCATGCTCTTGGTGATCGAGCCGATCCTGTACTGGGTGTCGAGGGTGGGCTCGCCGTCCCCGATCTGGCCCCTGGCCCCGAACCAGGCCAGCTCACCGTCCCGCACGATCGCGGCCGTCAGCGACGGCACCCTCGACTCCGCCTGCTCCACGGCAAGCCTGCGCAGCAGCGCCCTGGCCGCCGCCTCACCCACGTCACTCATGAGCTGAAGGGTACCGAGGCGCGGCCGCGATCCCGGCCGGGTCCGGGATGATCAGCGGCTGTCCGTCCCGACGGATTCCTGTCAGAGCCAGTCGTCGAACGCGCGTGCCGTTCTACGATCCTTTCGGACTCGGCGCCGGGGGACTCAGCACACGCGGAGGTGCTGAAGGAGCTGAGTCTGGAACACGCGCAGGTCACGCCGTAGGTTCCGAGGAAGAGGTGTTCGCACATGGCCACCCATCCAGCCTGGACGCACCACGACGCCCTTCGACCAGCGCAGCTCAACGGTCGATATCACCGGGCCGCCCTCGGCTTCTTCCTGGTCGTCGTCGTGGCGCACTGGGCCGAGCACCTGGCCCAGGCGGTCCAGATCTATGTCCTTGACTGGCCGATCCCGCAAGCCCGCGGCGTGCTCGGCATACCGTTCCCGTGGCTGGTCAAGTCCGAGTGGATGCACTACGGCTACGCGTTGGTGATGCTCGCCGGCTTCCTCCTGCTGCGCAAGGGCTTCACCGGGCGCGCCCGCACCTGGTGGAACATCGCGCTGGGCATCCAGACCTGGCACCACCTGGAGCACTTCCTTCTGCTCACGCAGGCGCTGACCGGCAACAACCTGCTGGGCAGGCCGGTGCCCACCAGCATCATCCAGCTTCTGGTTCCCCGGGTGGAGCTGCACCTGTTCTACAACGCGGTCGTCTTCGCGCCCATGGTGGTGGCGATGATCCTGCACCGGCGCCCCCGCGAGTCCGAGCGCACCGGGATGAACTGTAGCTGCGCGCTCGCCTACGGGCGATGACGATGACGGGCGGACGGCCCGGAAGCAGACGGTCTCCGGCCTTCACCGTGGCGATGACCCTCATCGGGGTCTTCCTGCTGTACCTCGCCACCCCGAACATCGGTCCCGTCATCCGGGCCGCCCGGGCTGACGGTGTCGCGGGCACGTTCACCGCGGAACGCCTCTACTGCGTCCAGCACCCTGGACACGAAAGCTGCAGCTGGATCGGGACGTTCCGCTCCGACGACGCCACCGTGCGCCGGGCCGAAGTGGCGATGTACGACAGCGGCCGGGAGTCACACCGTGCCGGTACGGAGACCAGAGCCATCGATGTCGGGCGGCCCAACCGGGTCTACGGGCCGCAGGGCTCGGGGGAGTGGATGTTCACGGCGCTACTGCTGGTGGGCGGCGTGGCGATCCTGGCATATCTGTACGTCCCGCCGTTGATGCGGCTGGTCTCCCCGCGTGCCGTCCGCTGATTCGAGCCCTCCACCGCGAAGCCCGGCAGTCCACCACGTCCTCGGCAGATCGGCCGCCACGAGCACAGGCGGCGCGGCCGCACCGCTGTCGCGGCCGCGACGAGGCGATGGGCTGATCACAGTCGGCCGCCGCTGCTCTACCCTGGCCAAGGGAGCTCGGGAGAGAGGTAGGCGTGACGGCTGGATCAGGCGGTCCCCCCGCGACGACGCTGGAGGCGGTCCTCGAACGGATCACCTTCGCCAGCGAGGAGACCGGCTACACCATCGCCCGCGTCGCCACGGAGCGCTCGGGGTCGGAACTGCTGACCGTGGTGGGCCCGCTGCTGGGCGCGCAGGTCGGTGAGTCGCTGCGGCTGACCGGCCGGTGGACCTCACATCCCCGCTACGGCAAGCAGTTCGAGGTCTGGTCCTACGCCACCGTGCTGCCCGCCACCATCCAGGGGATCCAGCGCTACCTGGGCTCGGGCCTGATCAAGGGGATCGGCCCCAAGATGGCCGAGCGCATCGTCGACCACTTCGGCACCGACACCCTCGACATCATCGAGACCGCGCCCGAACGCCTGGTGGAGGTGCCAGGACTGGGCCCCAAGCGCACCAAGCTGATCGCGATCGCCTGGGAAGAGCAGAAGATCATCAAAGAGGTCATGATCTTCCTGCAGGGCGTCGGCGTCTCGACGTCGATCGCCGTCCGCATCTTCAAGCAGTACGGCGAAGCGTCCGTCTCGGTGGTCAGGAGCCAGCCGTACAAGCTGGCCGACGACGTCTGGGGCATCGGCTTCAAGACCGCCGACACCATCGCGCAGGCCGTGGGGATCCCGCACGACAGCCCCGAGCGCGTCAAGGCGGGCCTGCGCTACACCCTGTCCCAGGCCGCCGACGACGGCCACTGCTACCTGCCGGCGCCCAACCTCGTCGCCGACGCGGTCAAGATCCTCGAGGTGCCGCCCGAGCTGGTCAGGACGTGCCTGGAGGAGCTGGTCGCCGAGGAGGGCGTGGTCCGCGAGGACATCCCCGCGGGGGAGAACGTCGTGCCGGCCGTCTACCTGGTCCCCTTCCACCGCGCCGAGCTGTCCCTGGCGGGCAGCCTGCTCGGCCTGTTGCGCACGGGTCGCGACAGGCTGAAGTCCTTCGCCGACGTCGACTGGGTCAGAGCGGAGGACTGGCTGCACCGCCAGAGCGGCGCGGAGCTGGCCGCCGAGCAGCGACAGGCGGTCCGCCTGGCCCTCACCGAGAAGGTCGCGGTGCTGACCGGTGGTCCCGGCTGCGGCAAGTCGTTCACCGTCCGCTCGATCGTGCAGCTGGCCCGCGCCAAGAAGGCCAAGGTCATCCTGGCCGCGCCCACGGGCCGGGCCGCCAAGCGTCTGGCCGAGCTGACGGGACACGAGGCCACCACCGTCCACCGGCTGCTACAGCTGCGTCCTGGCGGCGAGGCCACCTTCGACCGCGACAACCCGCTGGAGGCCGACCTGGTCGTGATCGACGAGGCCTCCATGCTCGACCTGCTGCTGGCCAACAAGCTCGTCAAGGCCATCGCGCCCGGCGCGCACCTGCTGCTGGTCGGCGACGTCGACCAGCTGCCGTCGGTCGGTGCGGGGGAGGTCCTGAAGGACCTGCTGGCCGCGGACGACATCCCCCGCGTACGGCTGACGCAGATCTTCCGCCAGGCCCAGGAGTCAGGTGTCGTGGTCAACGCCCACCGCGTCAACACCGGACGCCACCCCGTTCTGGAGGGCATGAAGGACTTCTTCCTGTTCCCGTGCGAGGAGCCCGAGGAGATCGCGTCGCTGACCGTCGACGTCGTCGCGCGCCGTATCGCCCGCAAGTTCGGCCTCAACCCGCGCCGCGACGTGCAGGTGCTGGCGCCCATGCACCGCGGGGCCGCAGGAGCGGGCGCGCTCAACACCGCTCTGCAGGAGGCGCTGACCCCCGCCCGTGAGGGCATGCCCGAGCGCAGGTACGGCGGGCGCGTCTTCAGGATCGGCGACAAGGTGACCCAGTTGCGCAACAACTACGACAAGGGCGCGGCCGGGGTGTTCAACGGCACGGTCGGAGTGGTCACCGACATCAGGCCCGACGAGCAGAAGCTGACGGTCCTGACCGACGAGGAGGAGAGCGTCGAGTACGCCTTCGACGAGCTCGACGAGCTGGCCCACGCCTACGCCGTCTCGATCCACCGCTCGCAGGGCAGCGAGTACCCGGCCGTGGTGATCCCGCTGGCCACCAGCGCGTGGATGATGCTGCAGCGCAACCTGCTCTACACCGCCATCACCAGGGCGAAGAAGCTGGTGGTCATCGTCGGCTCGCGGCGCGCTCTGGCGCAGGCCGTCAGGACCAGAGGGGCAGGAAGGAGGCATACGGGCTTGACTCACCGCTTGTCAAGCGGTTGACGCCCTAGTGTGTCCAAATTCGAGCGAACTCTCCCATATGATTCAGCATCCAATAGGTATGGCCATTAAGGTTTTTGGGTGCACTTTGCTGGTATGGGGGAGAGAACTATGTTGAGCATTGCGCCAGCTTGGCGGAAGCCCGCCGCCGGGGTCGCGGTCATTGTGGCCGCGACCTTGACCGCCTCTTGCTCCAGCGGGTCAACCGCCAGTGGGGCTCCCCAGGCGTCCGGTGAGTCCACCACGGCGTCCGCCACGCCCGCGCCGCAGATCAAGATCAGCCCAGCTGAGGGCAGCGCCAAGGTGAAGCCGAACAAGAAGGTCGTGGTGACGGCCTCCGGCGGCGCGCTCGACGAGGTGGTCGTCCAGGGTGGCGGCAAGCAGCTCGAGGGCGACTTCAACGCCGACAAGACCAAGTGGGTCTCCAAGGGCCCGCTGCGGCCCACGAGCAGCTACAGCGTCTCGGCCAAGGCGGGGACGACCACGGCCGCGGCCAGCTTCAAGACCCTCGAGCCCGAGGTCAAGCTCGAGGTCGCCGACGTGACACCAAGCCAGAAGGGCGAGAAGGTCGGCGTGGGGGCGCCGATCATCCTCACCTTCAACAACCCGGTCTCCGACAAGGAGGCCGTGGAGGGGGCGCTGGAGGTCGAGGCCGAAAAGCCCGTCGAGGGCGCGTGGCGGTGGATCAACGACACGACCGTCATCTACCGCACCGCCACGTACTGGCCCGCGCACCAGAGCGTGAAGCTGACCGCGCGCCTGAACGGCGTGCAGGGCGGCAAGGAGATGTACGGGGTGAAGGACTACACCACCTCGATCAAGATCGGCGCCAAGCAGATCAGCAAGATCAACACCAAGACGCACATGATGTACGTCTACCGGGACGGCAAGAAGGTGCAGACCATGCGGATCAGCGCCGGCATGGCCACCACCAGGGAGTACACCACCACCTCCGGCGTCCACCTGACCATGGAGAAGGGCAACCCGGTCCGGATGATCTCGCCGGGGCGCAAGAAGGGCGACCCCGGCTACTACGACGTGATGATCAATCACGCGGTGCGGATCTCCAACTCGGGCGAGTACGTCCACGCCAAGGACAACGTCTGGGCCCAGGGCAGGCAGAACGTCAGCCACGGCTGCATCAACTCCCGCCCCGACCAGGCCAAGTGGTTCTTCGACAACATGCAGCGCGGTGACGTCGTCGACGTCAAGGGCACCAACCGCGAGCTGGAGTGGAACAACGGCTGGGGCTTCTGGCAGATGCCGTTCAAGGAGTGGAAGAAGGGCAGCGCCCTGTAGCGTCTGAGGTGACGCGGGCGAGGCGGTGACCGCCTCGCCACACGCCGAGGATGTCGAGGGTGTGGTCGATGTCGGCCGTGGGATCACCGTCGACGAGCACCAGATCAGCCCGAAGTCCAGGCGCGATCCGCCCCCTGTCGGCAAGGCCGAAGTGGCGGGCGGGCGCCGCCGTGGCGGCGGTCAGCGCCTCCTGTGGCGTCAGGCCGGCCGCCACCAGAGCGCGCAACTCCTGGTGCAGGGTCGCGCCGTGGGCGGTCCCCAGGTTGGAGGCGTCGGATCCGGCCAGCACGGTGACGCCCGCCTGACGAAGCTCGCCCAGCGTGCGCGTGGCCACGTCGAGATCGTGACGCGCGCCCTCCCCGAGCGGGACGGAGTCCATGGTCAGCATGCGCCGCGCCCCCTCGCCCAGGTACGGCGCGACGCGGGGATCGGCGGCCAGGCGTCTGCCCCGCGGTCTGCCGAACAGCTCGCCGAGGACGGCGAGAGTGGGCACGACCACGGTCCCTCTCTCCGCGAGCTCGTCGGCGAGCTCGGGATCGGGCCGATCGACGAACAGGTGGCCGAGCACGTCGGCGCCCGCCACCGCGGCCATTCTGGCCGACTCGGCGCTCAACGCGTGCGCGACCGCGATCCAGCCCCTGTCGTGGGCGGCGGCGACCAGCGCGTGGACGGCCTCCTTGGACATCGAGGGGGTCGGCATGCCCACGGTCGAGCCGTCGTCGATCAGGATCTTCAGGTAGTCCGACCCCTCCGCCAGCCGTTCCGCGACGAAGGCGTCCGCCTGCGCGGGGTCGGCGAGCGTGGGGAAGGGCGGCAGGAGGCCCATCTCGACGACGAGGTACCAGCCGTACCCGCCGGGGACGGTGGCCGCGGTGCCCGCCGTACGCAGGTCGGCCAGGTCGGGAGCGGCCGCCGCCGCCGCGCGGAGCCCTGCGGCCTGGACGGGATCGGCCATCATGTCGAGGACGGTCGTGACGCCGAAGACGGCGGCCTGCTCCAGATCGCCGGGAAAGACGTGCGCGTGCGCGTCGATCAGGCCCGGTAACAGCGTGGCCCCGCGCCCCTCGATGACCTCGACGGCCGGCGACGGCTGCGCCGCACCGACCGAGATGATCAGCCCGTCGGCGACGGTGACGTGCGCGGACGGGAGAACGTTCTGCCCGTCGAAGACCCTGACCTCACGGAACGTCAGCATGGCGACTCCCTCTCATACGTGCTCGCATGTATATATAGCGAGCATGATACATCCATGCACGTATGGGAGCCTGTCCTTATGCGAAGGACTGCGGAAGAGGCGGCGGCCACCCGGAGGGACCTGCTGGTCGCGGCGCTGGCGGAGTTCGCCGAACTCGGATACGCGGCGGCCACCCTCGCGGGGATCGCCACGAGGGCGGGAGTGACCCGCGGAGCGGCCTACCACCACTTCTCCGACAAGGCCACGCTCTACCTGAGCGCGATCGAGGAGCTCTGGGCCGAAGCGGCGACGCCCGTCTGGAGCAAGCTCGACGGCCCCGAGCCTCCCCTGCGCAGGATCGCCGACTTCCTCGTCACCTTCTTCACCGCGTTGGAGCACGACGCGACGCTCCGCGAGGTGTACGCGCTGTCGATGCGCAGCGCGGAAGGCGCACCCGAGCTGGAGCGCGGTCTCAGGGACAAGCAAGCCGTCATGGAAGGCTGGCGGCGCCACATGGCCGCGCTGCTGCGCACGGTCGAGCTACGCCCCGGCGTCAGTCCCGACATCGCCGCGCTCACCATCATCACCGCGGTCAACGGAACCGCCGCCACGTGGCTGGCCTGCCCCGATCTGTTCTCGCCCGCGCAACAGGCCCAGCCGCTGGCCGACGCCATCCTCTACGGCCTCGCCGAGCCGGACGGCCGCGCGACGTCGGTCCCCATGGCCCGCGAGATGTGACCGCACCCTCGCCGGTCACGGGTGCGGCGGGATGTCGTGCGAGCGGACCCGCACCGGGTCGTCGTACGAGGGCAGGCTCCTGCCGGTACGGCGCAGGCGGCAGGCCCCAGTCACATGACTGATTCCTCGAAAACGGCGCCTTCCTAGCGTGGTGGTCGTCGGGATCAACCCCTCAACCGGCTGGAGGAAGCCATGTCGTTCCACGTTCTGGTCATCGGTGGCGGTATCGGCGGGCTCACGCTCGCCCAGGGTCTGCGCAAGTCGGGTGTCAGCGTCGCGCTGTACGAGCGTGACCGCGCCAAGGACGACAGGTTGCAGGGCTACCGCATCCACATCACACCCAAGGGCTGCGCGGCCCTGCACGAGTGCCTGCCAGCCGAGCTGTACGACCGGTTCGTCGCCACCTCGGGCAAGCCCAACACCACGCTCGGCTTCTACGACGCCAAGCTGCAGGAACTGCTGGTCATCGGCGAGGAGAGCGCGCCCGAGCACTACATCGACAGCTTCAAGTCCGTCAGCCGCATCTCGCTGCGCGAGGTCCTGCTGTCGGGGCTCGACGACGTGGTCAACTACGGCAAGAGCTTCACCCGCTACGAGCGGCTGCCCGGCGAGCGGGTGCGCGCCCACTTCGAGGACGGCACGCACGCGGACGGCGACCTGCTGGTGGCCGCCGACGGCGTCAACTCCAGGGTGCGACAGCAGTTCCTGCCGCACGCCGCGCGGCTGGACACCGGCGCGCTGTCGGTGTCGGCGAAGGTCCCCCTCGACGACGAGACGCGCAGGCTGCTGCCGCCTCAGCTGTTCGCCGGATCCGGCTTCCTGTTCGGACCGCAGGGCAAGACGGTGTTCATGGCCGCGCACGAGTTCCGCTCCCGCTCCTTGGTCGCCCGCGACAAGGAGGCCGGCCTGCTCATGGACAACACCGCCGACTACGTCATGTGGAACATCGTCAGCACCTGGGACAAGCTCGGCGACAGGGAGAAGCTGGAGCGAATGAGCGGCGCGGAGCTGCAGCAGGTCGCCTTCGCCGCGACCGAGGGCTGGGCGCCCCAGCTGCGCGAGCTGATCGCGCGCAGCGACCTCGGCAGTCTGTCGATCTTCCCGCTGAAGACCTCCACCCCCGTCAAGGACTGGGAGAGCGGCAACGTCACGCTCATCGGCGACGCGATCCACAACATGCCGCCCACCGCGGGCGTGGGCGCCAACACCGCGATCCTCGACGCGCGGCTGCTGACGCACAACCTCGTCGAGTACGTCAACGGCAGGATGTCCATGGCCGAGGCCGTCGGCGGCTACGAGTCCGAGATGCGCGACTACGCCTTCAAGGCCGTCGCGCTGGCGATGCGCAACCTGAAGATGGGCGTCAGCGCCAACCCGGTGCAGCGGGCCTTCACCAAGACGCTGTTCCGCTTCTTCAACGCCGTGCCGCCGATCCGCAGGCGGATGACCGACGCGATGATGAAGTAGGCGGCGGCCATGCGAAGCGTTCTGCCCAGCCTGCTGCTGGTGCTGCTGCTGGCCACGCTCGACACCACCGTCACCGGCACGGTCGCCCCCGCCCTGGTCGCCGAGCTCGGCGGCGGGGACCGGGTGGCGCTGGTGGTCGTCGCCTACGCCCTCGCCTCGACCGTCACCCTGCCGCTGTGGGGCAGAGGAGGCGACCTGCTCGGCCACAAGCGGGCACTGCTGGCGGCCCTGGCTGTCTTCCTGCTGGGATCGGCGGGCTGCGGCGCGGCCCAGGACATGCTCCAGCTCGTCGTGGCCAGGGCCGTGCAGGGGCTCGGCGCGGGCGGGCTGATGGTCGGGGTCATCACGGTGGTGGCGGCGCTGGTGCCGCCCCGCGAGCGCCCGCGCTACCAGGGCCACATCACGGCCGTAACCGCGCTGGCGATGGTCGGCGGTCCGCTGGCGGGCGGGCTGCTCACCGACCTGCTCTCCTGGCGCCTGGCCTACCTGATCAACCTGCCGCTCGGCGGCGTGGCGTTCGCGGTCCTCATGATCAGCGTACGGCTCGCGCCGCCCCCGTCCGGCGGCCGGCGGCTGATCGACTACCTGGCGGTGCTGCCCGTGCGGCTGCTCGCCGTCCGCAACTTCGCCCTGTCCGCGTTGCTCGCTCCGCTGCAGGGGGCGGTGATGCTCAGCTCGGTGACCTTCCTGCCGCTGTATCTCCAGCAGCGCCAGGGAGCCTCGTCCGCGGGCAGCGGCGTGCTGCTGCTGCCGCTGCTGGCCGGCGCGGTGGCCACCTCGTTCGCGGCGGGGCGGATGATCGGCAGGACGGGCCGCTACAAGGTGTTCCTGGTGGCGGGCACCGCCCTGACCGCCGCCGGCACGGCAGGCATCGCTGTGACGGGAGTGGGCCTGGCGTGGATGCTGGTGATCGGCCTGGGCGCGGGCATGCTGATGCAACTGGTGACGCTCGTGGCGCAGAACAGCGTGCCGCCCGCGGACGTCGGCGCGGCCAGCGCGGCCGGTCCCTTCCTGCGCCAGCTCGGCGGTGTCGCGGGCGTCTCGGCCGCGGGCGCGCTGTACGAGGCGGGCTCGATCGAGGCGGTGTTCGCGGTCTCGACGCTGGTGGCCTGCGCGGCCGTCGTGGTGGCGGGCCTGGTCACCGAGACGCCGCTGCGCGTCACGACAGGGTGAGCCCGGCCAGCTCGGTCCTGGTGGTCACGCCCAGCTTCGGATAGGCCTTGTACAGGTGGTGGCCGACCGTGCGCGGGCTGAGGAACAGCTGGGCGGCGATCTCCTTGTTGGTGGCGCCCTTGGCGGCCAGCCGTACCACCTGCCACTCCTGCGGGGTGAGCCTGCCGAGCAGGTCGGCGCCCGGATCCCTCGTGAGGGTCTCGCCCGTGGCGCGCAGTTCGCCGCGCGCCCGCTCGGCCCACGGGCCGGCGCCGAGCCGGTCGAAGGTCTCGGCCGCCTCACGCAGCGGTGTCCTGGCGTCGTGCTTGCGCCGCTCACGGCGCAGCCACTCGCCCAGCAGCAGCTGGGTGCGGGCGCGGTCGAAGGGGCGGTCATGGGCCGCCAGGCCGCGGGCGAAGCGCTCCTCGTCGCCGGACAGCAGCGCGTGGCAGCGCTCGAGCAGGGCCCGCGCCCACGGCTGGCCGGCGGCGGCCGTCCACTCCTCGAACCACGCCAGCGAACGCTCGGCCCGCTCAGGCGCGCCGAGCCTTACCGCGGCTTCCACCTGGTCGGGCACGGCGGCGGCCTGGTGCGTGACCGCCTGGTCGAGCCGGTCGAGCGCCTGGTCGTAGCGTCCCAGCCCGAGATCGAGCAGGCCGAGCGCCCACTGCGCCCACGCCGCGCCGTACGGCAGGCTCCCCGCGCGCGCCGCCAGCTGCCTGCAGTCCTGCTCCTGGCCCGCCGCCGCGCACAGCCACGCCCGCACCCCGCACAGCTGCGCCTCCAGGTGCGACTGGCCCGTCTGCCCCGCGATGCTCTCGCCCGAGGCGGCGCTGGCGGCGGCGTCCAGGTGGCGGCCCATGTGCAGCTCGGCCGCGGCCTGCAGCAGGTTGACGTGCGGCAGCCAGCCGATCATGCCGCGCGCGGCGCACTCCTCGGCCAGCGGCCTGGCGATCTCCAGCGCGGCCGCGTGGTCGCCGACGAGCAGCGCCACCTGTGCCGCGTTGTTGCGCAGGCCGTGCAGGTCCTGCCGGACCCGCCTGCCGCCCTCCACCACCTCGCGCAGCAGGGGCAGCGCGTGCGCGGGCCTGCCCGCCAGAAGCGCCGACATGCCCCGGGCCATGGCCAGCGCGGGACGGCGCGGGTCCTCCAGGTGCGGAAGCCCTTCCAGCCTGGTGGTCGCCTCCTGGGCCAGCGCGGGGTCTCCTGCGTACCAGCTGTTGCGGATCACCAGCAGCAGCATCGTCCTGGCCGGCGCGGGGTCGGTGGCGGCGACGGCCTGCGCCGCGGCCATCAGCGTGGCGCAGGCGGCCTCCAGCGCCCCCCGCTCGAAGTCGACGTCGGCCCTGAGCATGGCCATGCGCGCCGTCAGCCGCGGATCGGAGGTGCGGGCGGCGGCCTGCTCGGCCAGCTGCCTGCCGCGCTCGAAGCGGCCCGAGTCGATCGCGGCGTCCGCGGCGGCGGCCAGGCGGCGGGCGCGGCCGGCTTCGTCGGGGGTGAGCGCGGCGGCCCGTTCCAGCGCCGCCGCGGCGGCGGCGTGACCGGTGCGGACCCTGAAACCCTCGGCCGAGCTCTCCAGGTCGGCCGCCAGCCCCTCGTCGGGCTCGGTGGCCGCCGCGGCCAGATGCCAGACGCGCCGTACCCGATCGCCGACCTCCGCCAGCGCCCTGTGCACGGCGCAGCGACGGGCGAACCCGGCGGCCTGGTAGATCGCCGAGCGGGCCAGCGGATGGCGGAAGACCAGCCTCGTCCCCAGCACACGGACCAGGCCCGCCCGCTCGCAGGACTCCAGCGCGTCCTCATCCACGCCGAACGTTCGCGCGGCGCGCAGGATCAGCGCGAGCTCGCCCGTGTCCTCAGCCGAGGCGACCAGAAGCAGGGTCCGCGCCTGTTCCGGCAGGCCGGCGCCCCTGTCGGAAAAGGCGTCCTGCAGGCGCCTGGTCAGCGGCAGCGGGCCCAGCGGGAAGGGCGTGTGGTCGGCGGTGGCGGGCAGCTCGATGAGGCCGAGCGGATTGCCGCCCGCCTCGACCAGCACCCGCTCGCGCACCTGGGCGCTCAGCCCCGGCACCTGCTCGTCGAGCAGGGCGGCGGCGGCAGCCCCGTCCAGCCCTGCCAGCGGCAGCTCGGGCAGACCCGCGGGCGCGAACTCCTCGCGCGCGGCCAGCAGCAGCGCGACCCCTTCGGCGCGAAGCCTGCGCGCGGCGAACAGCAGAGCGTCGGCGGAGGCCTTGTCGAGCCACTGCATGTCGTCGACCAGGCACAGCAGCGGACCCGTGCCCGCCGCCTCGGCCAGCAGCGACAGGGCGGCCACGCCGACCAGGAAGCGGTCCTCGCCCTGCCCCTGCGCCATGCCCAGCGCGCCGCGCAGGGCCGCAGCCTGCACCGGGGGCAGCTCGTCGACCAGGTCGAGCACGGGCAGCAGGAGCAGGTGCAGTCCCGCGAACGGCAGTTCGGTCTCCGACTCCACACCCGCGCCCCGCAGCACGGTGAACCCCTCGGCCGCCGCTTCGGCGTGGTCCAGGAGCGAGGATTTGCCGATCCCTGGCTCGCCGCGGATCAGCAGGACACCGCTGGCGCCCGTGCGGGCCTGGCGCAGCAGCTCGTCGACCGCTCGCAGTTCGCCCTCTCGCCCGTGCAGCATCCCGTGATCGTACTTAGCCGCTCACGACCACCACCACCAGCAAGATGACTGATTCCGCCCCGAGTGATCGTCCGTAGCGTCGTGACCACGAGATCGACCCCTCAGGAGGAATCATGAACACGATCGCATTCGTCCCCGGCGCCGCGGGCATCACCATCGGTTCGGACCCGGAGCTGCAGGCGCCCTACCGCGCCAGCTTCGACGGCGTCCTGCCCGACGTCCGCGTCAACGACGGCACGGTGACCGTCGACTTCCCCCGCAGCTTCCACGTCCGCGACCGGCGGC
The DNA here is from genome assembly GCF_040648355.1 of Nonomuraea sp. NPDC049152. Lineage (NCBI taxonomy): Bacteria > Bacillati > Actinomycetota > Actinomycetes > Streptosporangiales > Streptosporangiaceae > Nonomuraea > Nonomuraea sp. NPDC049152. The sequence continues at coordinate 124,958 of NZ_JBEZDO010000028.1, forward strand.
GGGCGGGCGAGGTGATGCTGAAGGGCACGGCGTCCTGGCGCATCGAGGTCCGCGGCGGCACCTCCCGCCTGACCGCCGACCTGCGGGCGCTGCGGGTGACCGCCCTCGACCTGCAGGGCGGCGCCGAGCAGGTCACCGTGCAGCTGCCCGCTCCCAAGGGCTCGGTGCCCCTGCGCATCGCCGGCGGCGCCTCCCACGTGAGCTTCCGCTGCCCGCCCGGCGTGCCCGTACGGCTGTCGCTGATCGGCGGGGGCAGCGGCCTGACCTTCGGCGACCAGCACCTCGGCGCGGTCGGCCGCAGCACGACCCTGACCGACCCCGGCTGGGAGCACAGCACCGACCGCTACGACATCCAGGTCACCGGCGGCGCCGACACCCTCGCAGTGGGGAGGTGGTAGCACCCGCCGCTTTGTCGACGACGCCATCGCCGGAGCCGGCACCCGGCACCTGATCGCCCTGGCGTTCCTCGCGATCGCCGTCGCAGGGCAGGCCGCCCGCATGCTCACCGCGCGGCTGGCCGGCACGCTCGCATGGGACGGCACGAACCGGCTCAGGGAGAAGCTCGCCGAGCACGCCCTCGGACTCGACATGGCCTTCCACGGCAGGCACACCCCCGGCGAGATGATCGAGCGAGTGGACGGCGACGTGGTGGCCGTCGCCGAGTTCGTCGTCGCCTTCCTCATGGACGTCGTGGCCGGCCTCCTGCTCCTCGGCGGCGTGCTCGTCGTGGTGTTCACCGTCGATCCGCTCCTCGGCGGGGTGCTGCTGGCCTACTGCGTGCTGATCGGCTTCGGGATGGCGCGGGCGCAGCGGCTGGCCGTACCGTCGGCCACCCGCTCCCGCGCGGCGAGCGCGAGGCTGTTCGGCGCTCTGGAGGAACGGCTGGCCGGCGTGGAGGACATCCGCGCCAACGGCGCGGGCGCGCACACCGTCACCCGCTTCTACGAGGCCGGCTCGGCCTGGTACCGAGCCGAGCTCAAGGGCTCGCGGGTCGGCAGCGCCCTGGTCGCGGCAACCGGCGTGGCCTTGGCGGCGGGCACGGCCATCGTGCTCGCCCTGGCCGCGTGGGCCCAGCGCTCCGGCACGCTCACCGTCGGCACCGCCGTCCTGCTGTTCCAGTACACGCTGATGGTGCGCACGCCCTTCGAGCGGCTGATCGAACAGCTGAGGCAGTACCAGTCTGCGCTGGCAGGCTTCGCCCGTATCGGCGGGCTGCCGGCGCTGCGCCGCACGCTGCCCGACCCCGCCCACCCGCGACCGCTGCCCGCCTCGGGGCCGCTCGGCCTGGAGCTCGACGGTGTGGGATTCGCCTACGCCGACGACGAGCAGGTGCTGTCGGACATCACCCTCACCCTCGCCCCCGGCGAGACCCTCGGCCTGGTAGGGCGCACCGGCAGCGGCAAGACGACCATCGCCAGGATGGTGCTGCGCCCGTACGACCCGACCGAAGGCACGGTCCGGGTCGGCGGGCTCGACCTGCTGCTGTCGGCCTCGGCGATGCGCCGCGGCGACTTCACGGTGGGCGATCTGGCGCTGTTCACCAGCTACGTCGGCTGGCTGACGGCGCTGCCGCGCACGGTCGGGGTGATCCTCTACCGGCTTCCGCAGGCCGCCGTCGCCACCGAGCGGCTCAGCCGCCTGATGGCCGCGCACGAGGACGCGCGGGACCTGTCGCGCGACACCGGCGTCTGGTTCCACCGCGAACCGCCACGAGCCGACACCTCGCCAGAACGCGTCGAAGCGCTCGAAGTCGTCGAGGCGCGCGGGCTGACCGTGCGCCACGAGGAAGGCGGCCGCGGCGTCCACGGGGTCGACCTGACGGTCAGGCGCGGATCGTTCACGGTGATCACCGGCGCCGTCGGCTCGGGCAAGACGACACTGGTGCGCGCCCTGCTCGGCCTGGCGCCGGTCGAGGAGGGCACGATCTCCTGGAACGGCGTGCGCGTCGAGGACCCGGGGACCTTCATGGTGCCGGGCAGGGCGGCCTACGCGAGCCAGATCCCGCGCCTGTTCTCCGAGTCGCTGCGCGAGAACCTGCTTCTGGGCCGGCCCGACGACCATCTGGCCGGCGCGCTGAAGCTGGCGGCCTTCGACGAGGACCTGGCCGAGATGGCCGACGGCCTGGACACGGTCGTCGGCCCCCGGGGGGTGCGGCTGTCCGGCGGCCAGGTCCAGCGGGCGACCGCGGCCCGCGCGCTGGTGCGCTCGCCCGAGCTGCTCGTCGTCGACGACCTGTCGTCCGCGCTGGACGTCGAGACCGAGAAGCTGCTGTGGGACAGGATCGCCGACGCCGCCTACGACGGCAGCGGTCCCGCGACGCTGCTGGTGGTGTCACACAGGAAGGCGGCGCTGGAGCGGGCCGATCAGATCGTCGTGCTCGACCGCGGCAGGCTCGTCGGCAGCGGACGGCTCACCGAGTTGCTCGACGATTGCGCGGAGATGCGCCGGGTGTGGAGCGAGGAACTCGTCAACGAAGCCGAAGAAGACCCCGACGTGCGGTGTTCAGAATCGGGACGTCCGATGATCTCGGCGGCGGATCCGTCAAGCCTTGTGTTCCGGCGAACCCGCACCGATCATCCAAAATAAACGGGAGGAACTTCATGGTTCGCCGCAAGCTTGCGCAATGCGCTGTCACGGCCCTGGCCGCGACCACCCTCACCGCATTACCCGCCGTCGCCGCCACCGGATACACCCCCGAAGGGGTTTGCGGCAGCGGCTTCGGCCGGGTCACCGACGGCACCCGAGCCGTAGTGGACGACAACGGCACCGTCTTCGGCCACGTCTACCTGCTCTACAACGCGCGAACCGGAGAGAACTGCACCGTTACCATCAAGTCGAAGTATGTCGGGGAACCCACCTGGACCGGCGTGAACCTGATCCGCCAAGGCCTCGACAAGCCACAGGACGCCGGTTACTACAAGTACTACGCCGGGCCGGTCAAGGCGTACGGCAAGGGCAGGTGCGTCGCCTTCCAGGGCCTGGTCTCCGGGATGAGAGCCGGCGAAAAGTTCACCGCCAGCACCCCGGTGGGCCTCGGAGAGCGCAAGGCCTGGGGCAACTGCGCCTGACAAGCGTCGGAGCCTGGATCTTGCCGAGCCTGTGCCGCCATGGCGCGCCCGCGTCCAACAGGAACGGGTTGATCAGCTGCGCGGCGATGTCGATCGTACGGTCCACGATGCGTGCGGCCAGCTCGCGCATGCCGTCCTCGTCGAAGGGCCGGGAGCTCGCGGCGAAGGGGCGCTCGCCCTCGACGAGGTAGTCGATCACGGAGGCCCGGTCGGACCAGTCGGGCCCGGCGGCACCGTCCGCGAACAGCGCAAGGCGACCTGACGTTTCCTGGCGGATGCGGCGTCCGGCTTGCTACCGGCTACTCGACGCCCGAACCTTGACCTCATGGACGAGCGAGAACTCCAGAAGCGGTTCGCGACCCTGACCACCGCCCACCTCGCGGACGCGTGCATCCGCGCCGGGATCCCGGTGCGTTGCGTGTCACTGCAGGCCGTCGTGCCGGGCGGCCGACTGGCCGGGCGGGTCTGTCCCGCACGGCACGGCGGCAGCGTCGACGTCTTCCTCGAAGCCTTCCACGAGGCCGCGCCCGGCCAGGTGCTGGTCGTCGACAACGGAGGACGGCTGGACGAGGCCTGCGTCGGCGACCTCGTGGTGCTCGAGGCGCAGGCGGCAGGGTTGGAGGGGATCGTGATCTGGGGCCTGCATCGTGACAGCGCCGACATCAGGGCGATCGGGTTGCCTGTCTTCAGCCTGGGCGCGATCCCGACGGGACCGCAGCGCCTCGACGACCGTCCGCAGGACGCGCTGGCGAAGGTCACCGTGGGGGAGTGGACCCTGAGCCGCGAGGACCTGGTGCTCGGCGACGACGACGGCGTGCTGTTCGTGCCCGCCGGCCGCGCCGAAGAGCTGTTCACGCTCGCCGAGACGATCCGCGACGTCGAGCGCCGCCAGGCCGACCGCATCCGCGCCGGCGACAGCCTGCGCGCCCAGGTGGGCTTCGACGCCTTCCTGGCCCGGCGGCGGCAGACGCCCTCCCTGACCTTCCGCGAGCACCTGCGCTCCGTGGGCGGCGCCATCGAGGAGTGACTCAGCGGGGGTCACGGCTGACCCAGCCCAGCGCGGCCACCGGAACACGCCCGCAAGGCGCCGTGCCCGCGAACCCATAAGCTCGCTTGAGTGAACATCCGGCCCAGAACCCCCGGCGACCTGGCCGCCTGCGTCGAGGCGCTCGCCAAGGTCCAAGCCGCCGACCGCTATCCCGTGGACTGGCCGGACGACCCCGGCGGCTGGCTGACGCCGGACGATCTGACCGAGGCCTGGGTAGCGGTCGAGGCAGGCGCCGTACTCGGGCACGTTGGTCTGACCGGGGACGCGGAGGTCACCCGCCTGTTCGTCACCCCCGCGGTCCGTGGGCGCGGCCTGGCGGCCCGGCTCCTCGACACGGTCCGCGCCGCCGCGGGAACCCCACTCAAGCTGGAGGTCTCCTCTGAAGGCGGGGCCGCCATCGCGTTCTACGAACGTTCCGGCTGGCGCAGGGTCGGCAGCACCCGGGCCGACTGGCTCAACGCGGCCGGTGAGCCCGCCCTGCTTCACCACTACGTGAGCCCGTGAAGTGCGGGCTGACCGAGGAAGCGGCCGAAGCCTCGATATACCAGGCCTGCCAGCGGTTGCGGCTGCCGACCATCCGTAGTCAGTTCGTCGATCTGGCCGCCGCCGCGCCACGCGATCAGATGAGCTATCTCGGCTTCCTGGCCGAGTTGCTTACCTGGGACGAGCAGCAGCGATCATCGTAGCGGCGAGGAAGAGCCCCAGGCATGAGACTGAGGCTGCCTATCTCGACGGCAAGGTCAGTGCGAATGGATCTCTTCGTGAGCCTCTTGGAGAGAAGAGCCCGCCAGGAGCGCCGCGACCCCGCCGGCGAAGTTGGAGCACTCGAAGATGTCCTTGTGCGGGCAGGCCAAGCCATGGGCGATCGCGGTGCGTGCCACCCGAGCCTGGACAATCCGTTGATCCAGCTCGGTGAGCTTACGTTGGTACAGCTCGCGCCAGCTGTCGCCGGCCGGCGAACGAGACGCGATGAACGCTTTGACCTCCCGCAGCGTGAAGCCGACATCTCGCAGCAACACGACCACACCGACCAGCCCAACCGCCGAGGGCGGATAACGCCGTTGGCCTGAGACCCGGGCCGGCGCCGGTAGGAGGCCGAGCTCCTCCCAGTAGCGCAGAGCGGAGGTGGCGACACCCGTGCGGCTCGCCAACTCACCGATCGTCAACTGCTCACTCATTTGACTTCAAGCATACTTGAAGCCGTTGACTGGCGATCATGCAGACAGCAGGTACGTCTCTCAAGCAACGTGTGATCAGATACTTGGTGGGCCAGGCCCATCACCCCCGGGGCATCGTCGGGTGGGCGAACGGCTGGATGTTCGCTCATCGCCCCTCCAACCGGCAGCGCAACATCTGGGCGGTGTTATTGCTGGACGTTCAGCCCACCGACCGGGTGCTCGAGATCGGTTTCGGTCCCGGCGTCGCCATCGCCGAGTTCGCCGGCCGCGCCACCCGGGGACACGTCTTCGGCATCGACCACTCGCAGGCCATGGTCCGGCAGGCCGCCCGTCGCAACGCCGCCGCCGTCCGCGCCCACCGCGTGCACCTCACGCACGCCTCCGTGGAGCAGTTGCCGAGCTTCGGCGATCCGCTCGATGCCATCCTCGCCGTCAACTCCGTGGGGTTCTGGCCCGACCCGGTGGAGCGGCTTCGCGAGCTGCGCCGCCTGCTCCGCCCCGCAGGACGCATCGCGCTCGTCAGCCAGCCCCGCTGCCCCGGCGCCACCCGGGACACCACGGCCCGAGCCGCCCAAGAACTCCAGGACATGCTCACCCAGGCCGGCTTCACCCATCTCCGGGTCGAGACCCTCGAGCTCGACCCGCCCGTCGCCTGTGTGCTTGCCAACAATCCGACCCGCATGCCGTCATGACTGCAGACAACACGCAAAAGCCGGCCCGGCCGAACATCTGGCGTTTGATCATCTTGATCCGGTTGATGTGACCTTCTACCGGGCCGGAGCTCCAGGGCAGGGTGAGACCGGCGGTGTCGGCGTCGAGATCCCTCTCCAAGCCGCCGGCATGGGGCGCAGGTAGTCGCTGAGTGCGGCGTAGCTGCCGCGGTAGCCGAGCGCGGTGATCTCTTTCAGCAGGCGGGTGGCGTTGCGCTCGCCTTACACGCCGCCGTGAACCACCCCCGGCCGGCCCCCCAGGAACAATGCGGACAGTTCGGCGTGTCTTGACAATTTAATTTGTCGGTGGGACGGTGAGCTCATGAACCGCCAATGGATCGGCCTTGCCATACTCGCCTCCGTCGCCCTGCTGCTGTCGCTCGACGTCAGCGTCCTCTATCTCGCCCTGCCCCAGCTCAGCGCCGAACTCGACGCCGACGCCGCCCAGCAGCTGTGGATCATGGACGTCTACTCGTTCATGCTGGCCGGCTTCCTGGTCACCATGGGCACCCTCGGCGACAGGATCGGCCGCCGCAAACTCCTCATGATCGGCGCCGCCGCCTTCGGAGCCGCCTCCGTGCTGGCCGCCTACTCCACCAGCGCCGAGATGCTCATCCTCACCCGCGCCCTGCTCGGGGTCGCCGGCGCCACCCTCATGCCCTCCACCATGGCGTTGCTGCGCACCATGTTCCCCGACCCCAAGCAGATGAGCGCCGCCATCGGCCTGTGGTTCTCCTGCTTCATGGCAGGCCTGGCGCTCGGCCCGCTGGTCGGCGGCCTGCTACTGCAGCACTTCTGGTGGGGCTCGGCGTTCCTGCTCGGCGTGCCGTTCATGGCGCTGCTGCTGGTCGCAGGCCCGCTGGTGCTGCCCGAATACCGCGCCCCGAACGCCGGCCGCCTCGACCCGGCCAGCGTCGCGCTGTCGCTGGCCGCCATCCTGCCGCTCATCTGGGGCCTGAAGGAGGTCGCCAGGAACGGCTGGCACACCGCCCCCGCGCTCGCCGTCGCGGCCGGGCTCGCCTTCGGCGTCATCTTCGTCCGCCGCCAGCGCCACCTGCCTCACCCGCTGCTGGACCTGGGCCTGTTCGGCAACCGCGTCTTCACCGTCACCATGACGATCATGACGGTCGGCGGCGTCGTCATGGCGGGCACCACCCTGCTGTCGACCCTGTACCTGCAACTGGTGGCCGGCCTGTCACCCCTGGAGGCGGGCCTGTGGCTGATCCCGCAGAACATCGCCATGATCGCCAGCCTGTCGCTGGCGCCGCTGGTCGCCCGCAGGATCCGCCCCGCCTACGTCATCGCCACCGGCCTGCTGGTCGGCACCGCGGGCTTCCTGCTGCACACCCAGGCCGACGCGGTCGGCGGCCTGCCGCTGGTCGTGGCGGGGCTGGTGCTGGCCTCGGCAGGCATCGCGATGCCGATGGGCGTCGGCAACGGCCTGGTGATGTCGGCCGCCCCGCAGGAGAAGGCGGGCTCGGCCGCGGCCGTCACCGAGACCGGCGGCGAGTTCGGCATCGCGCTCGGCCTGGCCGCCCTCGGGTCCCTGGCCACCGCCGTCTACCGCGCTCAGCTGCCCGACGGTTTCCCCGAGGCGGCCAGAGAGGGCATCGCCGTCGCCGCGCACCTGTTGGCCGAGGCCCCCGCCCGCCTCGCCGTCGCGGCCGAGGCCTTCACCACCGGCCTGAACACCGCCGCGTGGGTGTGCGCGGCCCTGTTCGCGGCGCTGGCCGCGCTGGCCGTCCTCACCCTGCGCGCCGTACGGCTGGAGCAGGCCCCCGCACCCGAGGAGGCCCCGGCCGAGGGCCCTCAGCCGGCCGTGCCGGCCGAGACCCTGCGCTCGAGCACCTGACCGGGCCACTCACCCACCTTGAACTCCTCCGTGCGCCGGAAACCGCAGCTTTCGTAGTAGCGCACCAACCGCCCGTCGTCACCGGCGTAGCAGTCCACCCGCACCAGGTCCACACCCTGCTCGGCGGCCTCGCTCACCGCCCGCTCCAGCAGCGCCCTGCCCACCGCGCGTCCGTGGAAGCGCTGGTCGATGACCAGCCCCTGGACGTACACCTCGGGTTCGGGCGCTGCGGCCACGTAGGCGACCGGCTCGCCGAGCGTCATGCACCCGGCGGGCTCGCCGTCGATCTCGGCGATGCGCATCCCCTTGCCGTCGGCCCAGCCGTTGACCATCTCCACGCGTTTGGCACTGGCGGAGAACGGCTCGCTGCCCCACTGCCCGGTCCTGCCCTGCGACACCAGCCACTCGATCGCGCTGTCGAACATCGCGATCACCGCCGCGACGTCACCCGGTTCACCTTGACGAATTATCATCCCGGAATCCTACGGCGGGCCTTCAGGCCTTCGACGTCAGGCCCCTTCGAGGCGGTGCCACCTCCTGAGTGCCCGGAAGGTGACCTCACCCCTGGACGGCGCGGGCCAGCGGCGTGCCCGCCGCGGGGTCCAGCGGCGCCGACAGGAAGATCGGCGTCTGGGCCATGAACCGCGGCCTGCTGCCCAGGTGCTCCTGGGCGGCGTGCACGGTCAGCGGATGCACCAGATACACCTCGCCCGGCAGCCCCGTGGCGTAGGCCAGGGGCCGTTCGGCGCTGGCGGCCTCCACCAACTGGCTGGCCGGCACGTGCTCGTGGACGCCTTCGCCGAGCGCGGCGGCCGCGTCACGCTGGGAGCCGGCCCTGATCCTGGTCGGCGCGTCGTCGGGACCCACCTCCGAGAACAGGATCAGCGCCAGCAGCGTGGCAGGACGCCCGCTGACCGCCCAGGAGCCGTCCTCACGCATGACGTTCAGGTCGATGTGCCAGCCCCTGTCGTCAGCCGGCGGCAGGTTCGGAAACCGGATCGGGATGTTGCCGCAGCTGCCGCTCGGCGCCCACCCGCCTTGCCCGCACAGCTCATCCAGCGCCTCGGCCAGCACGGGCGAGCCGATGATCTGCCCGAACGGGCCCCGGCCCGTCAGGTCGGCGGCCCACACGACAGGCTCGCGCCAGGTCGACGGGTCGTCGGGTGAGAGCCCGATCTGCTTCCACAGCAGCTCCTGGGCGGCCAGGCCCACCTGCGGCGAGGCCGCCTGAACCTTGACGAAACCCTGGTCGACGAACTCCTCGATCCACTTCATGGCCGCCACGCTAGCAACCATGGTCAATCGATTTTCCCGCCTCACACCAGGGCGAGCTGGTCGGCCTGCGGCGGCCTGCCGGCCGGAGCCGGCGCGGGGCCGCACCGCATGCCGTAGGAGCGGGCCAGCTGCGCGATCTGCCCGGTGATGCGCTCCTCGTAGCCCGGCGAGGGCATCCCCGCCTTGTCATACAGCTCCGCGTAGCGCTCCACCAGCGCGGGATGGGCCTGCTCCAGCCACGACAGGTACCACTGGCGCGTGCCGTATGGCAGGCGCAACACCACCGGCCGCACCCCCTCAGCCCCCGCCGAGGCGATGCGCCGCACGGTGGCGGCCAGCTGGTCGGCCGCGTCACTCAGCAGCGGCAGCACCGGCGACATCAGCACCTGGCAGTCCACCTCCGCCTCGCACAACGCCGCCACCAGCTCCAGGCGCCGCTGCGCGGTCGGCGCGCCGGGCTCGACCGCCCGGCGGATCTTCTCATCCACGAACGCGATCGACACCGCCACCCGCGCCCCCGCGGCCGCCAGGAGCTCGGCGTCGCGCAGCACCAGCGGGCTCTTGGTGTAGACGGTGAAGGGCACGCCCGCCTCCGCCAGCGCCGCGACCAGCGCGGGCATCAGCCGGTAGGTGGCCTCGGCCTCCTGGTAGCAGTCGCCCGCCACGCCGATCGCGACCGGCTCGCCCTGCCACCTGGCCAGCTCGGCCCGCAACCGCACGGCGGCGTTGGCCTTGACCACGATCCTGGTGTCGAAGTCGCGCCCGGAGTCCAGGCCGAGCGAACCGTGGCCGCGCCTGGCCACGCAGCCGCGGCACGCGTGGGCGCACCCCCGGTAGGGGCTGAGCGCCCACCGCTCGGCGACGGCCGAGGCAGGGGGCACCTTTTCGATCATCGTTCGGGCCTGCGTCTCGTAGAACCCGCCGCGCACGACGGCACGCCGCTCTATCGCGGGGCGCTCGTCTGCGACGTCCACGAGCGGAAGCGCGTCCCATGCCACAGCACCCATAGAACACGCATTCGACACCGGTTTCAAGCAGAACGGCACCAGAGCGCGCGGCGGCCTGGGGACGCCCCCGCGCGCCCCCAGGCCGCCCACTGGCCGTCGCGGCAGGCCAACCCCTAAACTGGTACGGTCGTCCCAATTTTTGCTGGAAGGTTCGCTCATGGCCTGGCTGCTGCTCTTCGGCGCGATCGCGACAGAGGTCGTGGCGACCTCCGCACTCAAACTCAGCAACGGCTTCAGCCACCTCGGCTGGAGCGTCGTCGTGGCCGTCGGATACATCGCCTCCTTCGTCCTGCTGGCCCAGGTGCTGAAGATGCACATGGACGTCGGCACCGCCTACGCCGTCTGGTCGGGCGTCGGCACGGCCGCCATCGCGCTCATCGGCGCCCTGTTCCTCGGCGAGAGCCTCACCCTGGTCAAACTCGCCGGGATCCTGCTCATCATCGGCGGGGTGGTCGTGCTCAACCTGGCCGGTGGCCATTGACCGGCCGGGCGGGCCGGCCCGCCGTACCGCAGGAAGAACCACAACCGCCGCAGCCCGCCCAGCCGCAGCAGAGCCGCGCCCGCAGACGCAGGGCGGCGCTGCTGGCGGCGGCCGTCGACCTGCTCACCGAGGGCGGGTTCGCCGCGGTCACCCACCGCGCCGTCGCCCAGCGCGCCGCCCTGCCGCTGGCGGCCACCACCTACTACTTCACCTCCCGCGACCAGCTGCTGGCCGAGGCCTTCGGCCAGCTCGTCGACTCCGAACTGGCCACCACCCGCCACTGGGTCGCCGCCCACGGCCTGCGCGCGATCCTGGAGGAGGTCGTCGAAGCCGACCGCATGCGGCAGCTGGCCCTGTGGGAGCTGTACGTGCACGCCGGCCGCGACCCCGTCCTGCAGCAGATCGCCCGCCGCTGGACCGACGGCTGCGTCGCCGTCATCGCCGACGCCCTCGAGCTGCCCGCAGCCGACCCCCGGGTCCGGCTGCTCTACACCACCGTCTCGGCGCTGTGGCTGGAGCACGTGGTCGAGCAGCGGCCCGCCGGCGACGCCCGCGCCCTGCTCGACCTCGCACTCCAAGCCGTCAGCTAGAACCGCCGCCCCGTCAGCGGTAGCCGCGCAGCGCCTCGCGCAGATCGCCCACCAGCAGATCGGGCACCTCCAGCGCGGGGAAGTGGCCGCCGCGCTCGAAGGCGGTCCAGCGCACGATCAGGTTGTCGCGCTCGGCCAGGCGCCGCACGGGCACGAAGATGTCGTGGGGGAAGAGCGCCATCGCCGTCGGCACCGGCGAGGCGGCCTCTGCCTCGCCCCACGTCTCGGCGCCCTCCTTGTAGTAGCGGGCCGAGGAGCCCGCCGTGGCGGTGAGCCAGTACAGCATGACGTTGGTCAGCAGCCTGTCCCTGCCGACGGCACTGCCCGGGTCGGTCCACTCCTTGAACCCGTCGGCGATCCACGCCAGCTGGGCCACCGGCGAGTCGGTCAGCCCGTAGGCGATCAGCTGCGGCCTGGTGCTCTGGATGGCCGCATAGCCGCCCAGCTCGTACTCGAACCGGTAGCCCGCCTCCACGCTGCGCTTTTCCTCCTCCACGGAGAAGTCGGCGTCCTCGGCCGTCGCGCTCGCCGAATACAGCGACGTCAGATGCAGCGCCACCACGTGCTCGGGGTCGGCCAGGCCCAGTGCGCGCGAGACGAGCGCGCCGGTGTCGCCGCCGTGCGCGGCATACCGCCGGTAGCCCAGGCGGTCCATCAGCCGCGCCCACGCCGCGGCCACCCGCGCCACCGACCAGCCCGCCTCCCGGGTGGGCCCCGACAGGCCGAAGCCCGGGATCGACGGGATCACCACGTGGAAGGCGTCGCGAGGGTCGCCGCCATGCGCCCGCGGATCGGTCAGCGGGCCGACCAGGTCCAGGAACTCCACGATCGAGCTCGGCCAGCCGTGGGTCAGCAGCAGCGGCAGCGCGTCCGGCTCGGGCGAGCGCACGTGCACGAAATGCACCTGATGGCCGTCCAGCTCGGTGACGAACTGCGGGAAGGAGTTCAGCCAGGCCTCCTGGGCGCGCCAGTCGTAGCCGGTGCGCCAGTAGCCGGCCAGCTCGCGCAGCTGCTCGACGGGGATGCCGTGACTCCAGCCCACGCCGGGCACCTGCTCGGGCCAGCGCGTGCGCTCCAGCCGCCGGTCCAGGTCGTCCAGGTCGGCCTGCGGAATGTTCACCACGAAAGGTGTGATCGTTTCGGTCATGACGGCCACGCTGCCAGGGCTGTAGGACAGCTTCCGTCCTACACCGCTGGCAGACTTCGCCGATGTGAGACGAACCTCGGCCCGGCTGCTGCGGCTGCTGGCGTTGCTGCAGACCCGACAGGAGTGGTCCGGCACCGAACTGGCCGACCGGCTCCAGGTCAGCACCCGCACCGTCCGCCGCGACATCGACAGGCTGCGCGAGCTGGACTACCCGGTCCACGCGGCCATGGGCGCGGCCGGCGGCTACCGGCTCGGGCCGGGCACCAAGCTGCCGCCGCTGCTGCTGGAGGACGACGAAGCGGTCGCCGTGGCCGTCGGGCTGCGCGCCGCGGCCGCCTGGCCGATCACCGGCGTCGCCGAGACGTGCGTGCGCGCGCTGGCCAAGCTCGAGCAGGTACTGCCCTCCAGGCTGCGCCACCAGGTCAGCGCGATCAGCGCGGCCACCGACACCATGCCGACGCTCGCCCCCGCCGTCGAGCCCGCGACCCTGACCGCGATCGCCGCCGCCGTCCGCGACCGGCACCGGCTGCGCTTCGACTACGGCACGGGCGTGCGCGAGGTCGAGCCGTACCGGCTCATCACCGGCGGCCGCCGCTGGTACCTGTTCGCCTGGGACGGCGCGCGAGCCGACTGGCGGACCTTCCGCGTCGACAAGCTCACCCTGCGCCATCCTCGCGGGCCCCGCTTCACGCCCCGCCCGCTGCCGGCCGACGACCTCGCCGCCTACCTGGCCGCCACGATGACCACCTCACGTCACCGCTACCAGGCCGTCCTGACCATGTACGGCTCGGCGGCCCAGCTCGCCGACGAGGTGCCGCCCACCCTGGGCAGCATCGAACCCATCGACGAGCGCACCTGCACCCTGCGGATCGGCTCCGACGACCTGGACCACCTGGCCGTGTGGGTGACCACCTTCGGGTTCGACTTCGACGTCCACCATCCGCCCGAGCTCCTCGACCGCCTGCGCGTGCTGTCGGCCCGGCTCGAGCGCGCCACCCGCCGGCCCTGACAGGAAGAACCCCTGTGCACACCCTCACCCGCAGAAGCCTCAACCGCGCCACGCTGGAGCGGCAGCTGCTGCTGCGCCGTAGCGACCTGCCCGCCCTGGACGTCGTCCACCATCTGATGGGACTGCAGGCCCAGGACCCCGACCCGCCCTACATCGGCCTGTGGTCCCGCATCGAGGGCTTCGGCCTCGGCCATCTCACCGAGCTGCTGCACCGGCGGGCCGTCGTGCGCGCCACCTTGCTGCGCGGCACCCAGCACCTGGTCACCGCCGAGGACTACCTGTGGCTGCGCCCCCTGCTGCAACCGATGCTGACGCGCTGGCAGAAGGCCGCCTTCGGCAGGGCCACCCACGGCGTCGACCCGGCCGACCTGGCCGCCGCCGCCCACACCCTCCTGCTCCAGCCTCCCGCCGAGCCTCCCGCCGAGCCTCCCGCCCAGTCCGTCACCCAGTCTGTCGCTGAGTCCGCCACCCGGGCGGTCGCCTGGCCGGTCACCCGCTCCGAGCTCGGCAGGGCACTGGCCGAGCGCTGGCCCGGCCGCGATCCCGTCGCGCTCGCCCGCTCGGTCCAGGGACTGCTGCCCGTCCTGCACCCGCCGCCCGACGGCACGTGGGGACGGCGCGGCGCCACCCCCTTCGCCCTGGCCGGCCAGTGGCTCGGCAAGCCCCTGGCCTCCCAGCCCCGCCCCCAGGACCTGGTGCTGCGCTATCTGGCCGCCTTCGGCCCGGCCACCGTCAAGGACGTCCAGGCCTGGAGCGGCATGACCCGCCTGCGCGAAGTCGTCGAAGCGCTCCGCCCCCGGCTGGAGGTCTTCCGCGGCGAGGACGGCGCCGAGCTGTTCGACCTTCCCGACGCCCCGCGCCCCGGCCCCGACGTGCCCGCGCCCGCACGCCTGCTGGCCGCGCTGGACAACGTCGTGCTCGGCCACGCCGACCGCACCCGCCTCATGACCGACGAGCAACGCCCGCACCTCATCGTGCACGCCGCGCTCACCGTCGACGGGTTCGTCCATGGCCTGTGGGCCATCAAACGCGACAACAAGGGCACGGCCCGCCTGGAGATCAGACTGTTCGGGCCGCTTACCGGCGAGCAGGAGGCCGAGGTGTGCCAGGAAGGCGAGCGCCTGCTGCGCCTGGCGGCCGCCGACGCCGACCCGCACGACATCCGCCTGCTGCCTTTTGGTTGATCAGGTGGCGGGTCACGGCGGGGGAGAGGCCGGCACGTGCTGACCGGGGCCGTCCTGTCACCGAAATGGTGAGACCAGGCCCGCCTCGTAGGCGATGATGACGAGCTGGATACGGTCGCGGGCATCGAGCTTGGTGAGCAGGCTCGCCACGTGGGCCTTGGCGGTGCCCGTGCTGATGTGCAGCCGCGCCGCGATCTCACCGTTGGACATCCCGCGCCCGACCAGGGTCAGCACCTCACGCTCCCGCCCGGTGACGCCCCCGAGCTCGCGCCGCGCCGGGGCGGGCTCGGGCCGGCCGGCGAACTCCTCGATCAGGCGGCGGGTCACACTCGGCGCGATCAGGGCGTCACCGGCGGCCACCACGTGGACGGCCGTGAGGATGTCCTCCAGCGCCATGTCCTTGACCAGGAATCCACTCGCCCTGGCGCGAAGAGAGGCATTGACGTTCTCGTCGTCGTCGAAGGTGGTCAGGATGACGACGCGGGCCGCGGGGGAGTCAGCGGTGATCATCTGGGTCGCCTCGATGCCGTCCATGCCGGGCATGCGGATGTCCATCAGCACCACGTCGGGACGCAGCTGCCTGGCCAACTGGATCGCCTGCGCTCCGGTTCCGGCCTCGCCGACGACATCGACGTCCGGGGTGCCGGCGATGACCATGCGCAACCCGGCCCGTATCAGCGGCTGATCGTCGGCCAGGACGACACGGATCGTCACCGCGCCGCCGATCCGACGGGCGGGACCGGCAGCCGCGCGGCGACCCGGAAGCCACCTTCGGGCCGCGGGCCTGCGCTGAAGTGGCCGTTCAGCAGGGCCACCCGCTCCCGCATGCCGGCGATGCCGTACCCGGCCCCCTCGACGACCTCCACGACGCCACCGCAGTCGTCGACGACCTCGATGCGCAGTTCCTCACCGAGGTAGTCGATCGAGACCCGGCAGCGGCTGGTGCCCGCATGGCGCACCACGTTGGTCACCGCCTCCTGGATGATGCGGAACGCGGACCGATCGATGGCGGTGGGCAGCGGGCACTGCTGCCCCCGCCGCCGCACGTCCACGCCGACACCGGCGGCCGTCGTCGACGCGGCCAGCCGATCGATGTCGGCCAGCCCCGCGAACGGGGCCGATTCCACCGGCTCCGACTCGACCTGGCGCAGTCCTGAACGAGCCCACCGCCGGCAGCATCCGCCGTACCCGCCCCATCCGCCTCCACTGTTTCGGCAACCCCGCGCGCGTCCGGCGTCCACCTCGAACTGCCCCGGCCGACAGGCCCCCACGAGGTCGGCCGCGACACACTGCACCTCATCGACAAAAACCGCAAGGACCCCTGGGTGCCGGAGGCGGGCGCACGACAGCTGATGGTGTCGATGTACTACCCCGCCCGGCGCACAACCGGCCGACCCGCCCCCTACATGACCACCGAGGAAGCAAGGTCGCTGCTGCAAAGAAAAGCTCCCGGCGCCGACATCCCGGCCGAGACGATCAGCGGCACCCGCACCCACGCGCACACCGACGCCCGCCCGGCAGGCGGCCGCTTCCCCCTCGTGATGCTCTCGCCCGGCCTCGGGCTGCCGCGCGCCAGCCTCACCTTCCTCGCCGAGGACCTGGCCAGCCGCGGCTACGTCGTCGCGCTGGTCGACCACACCTACGAGTCCTCCGGCACAACCTTCCCCGACGGAGCACACCCACCTGTGCCCCCCTCTGCGACAAGCCCAGGCCCCCCGAGGGCGGGCAGAAGACCATCGCCATGAGCCGGAGCAAGGACATCTCCTTCGTGATCGATCAATTGACCGATCGCCATCCGGCATGGAAGCACTCCCGCCTGATCGCCTCCCAACGGATCGGCATGGCCGGGCACTCACTCGGCGGCAACGCCAGCGCGGCGACCATGGCCGCCGACAAGCGAGTGCGGGCAGGAGCGAACCTGGACGGCACCTTCTTCGCCCCGGTTCCCGCCAACGGCCTCGGCAGCCGCCCCTTCCTCATCCTCGGCACCGAATCCGACCACATCCCAGGCAAAGATCACACCTGGGATCGCGACTGGGCGAACCTGGACGGCTGGAAGCGCTGGCTGACCGTACCCACACCTCACACACCAGCTTCAACGACCTGTCCCTCGCCTACAAGCTGCTGGGCAAGTCCGCACCCGACGAGCTCTCCCCGCAGCGCTCGCTGGAGATCACCCGCGCCTACGTCGGCGCCTTCTTCGACCTTCAGCTGAAGGGCAGCAAGCAACCACTGTTCGACGGCCCCTCATCGGCCAACCCGGAGGTCACCTTCCAGAACCCCTGACCTCACCAAACCGGCCAGGACTGATCGCCGCCGGGGCGGGCCGCCCCTGTCGGCCCACCCGCCACCCCCGGTGGCCTTCATCAGCGTGAAAACATGCTCCCCGTCGAACAGACCGGGAACCGGTAACCGATCCAGCCACCGATAGCGTGGCCTCGCGCACTCCGGCAGCCCGGCCACCACGCGGATCCCGCCATGTCCAGAACGCGAGCTTCGGCTGCAACTCCCATAGCAGTGAGCTGCGAGCACGACCGAGTCCCCGTCCGCTCGCGGCCGGCCGGGCGGCAAGTGGACTGGGACGGCTCGCCGTCAGATGGTGTACCCGCCGTCCACGGCGAGGCGGTGCCGGTGACATAGCGGCCGCCGGGACCCGCCAGATAGGCCACCGCGGCGGCGATGTCCTCGGCTTCGCCGCAACGTCCCAGGGCGGTGAGGGAGCGCTGGAAATCGGCGGTTTCGCCGCCGGCCGGGTTCATGTCGGTGTCGATCGGGCCCGGGTCCACGATGGTGGCGGTGATCCCGAGCGGCCCCAACTCCCGGGCGAGTCCCTTGGTCAGCCCGACGAGCGAGGATTTGGCCATCGTCTGCAAGACGAAGTCCGAGCCGGGAACGCGCCCGTTGAAGCACGGCGCCGAGTACCTGTTCAAGACTGCCTCCGCCGAACTGGACCCGCACGGCGAGGGCTGGACGCCGCACCAGTTGCGCCACTGAGCGAACACGCAGAACCGGCAGCCGGTGCAGCAGACTTGGTGAAGTCGATGTTCCGTGTGACCGGCGGACAACAGCCTCAGGCTGTCCTCATCGAACAACGAGCCCTGAGCAGCCGTGGCCGCGCGAGGGCACCCCGGCCCCGCACACCCAGGCCGAGGGGTTCTCGCTGGCGGAACGGCTGCCGATCAACCCGGACTACGCGCTGCGCGGCTCCTGCTCAGGTAGCCCCTTGTCCTCGCAGGCTTTCAGAGTGCGTTACGCGAGCTGATGTCCCTTTCGTCGTTGCGGTTGGATTAGGTCTACTGGTCGGCGATCCACCGTTCGGTCTACGGGCGCGGCT
>NZ_JBEZDO010000029.1:0-135307 GCF_040648355.1 Nonomuraea sp. NPDC049152
ATGACCGTGGTCGGCGTCATCGCCCTCGCCTCCGGCGCCTACTCGATGTAAGACCACCCAAACCAGGGGTGCCGTCCGCTGGCCGAGGGCCGGATGCGTCGCTCCGGAGCGGGCCGCAAGCGCGCCGAGCAGGTCGACCCCGGGCTGCCCGCGGCGCTGGATGCGCTGGTGGAGCCGCCAAATAGCGCCGAAGAAATCGCGCCATATCAGCGAAGGTCACACTCCGGGGGATGCGCGGGCAAGAACTGTTCAGACCGTGGAGCGAACTTCTGCAGCTCCATGATCATCGAACAGAGCATGAAGAAGATCGTGGTTTTCACCGTACTGCCCATGCTGTCCGCCGCTTTCGTAGTCGCGGGAGCCGCAGGCCCCGCAGGCGCCACTGTTGGCAAGGACTCCTGCCCGACGCCCACCAAAGCCGACGTGGCTCGCGCCGCCGCGGACACGCTGGACAAGCCGGCCAGAGGCTCCGACGACGCCCTCAACGGAGTGCGCGTCAAATACATCCCGAAGGGCTTCATCGCCGGCCAGGTCGTAGTGGAGCCCAAAGAGTACGCCTACCAGTGGATGAGCGATGAGGACACCCCCGACAAGTACCGCAACCTGTGGGTGCGGATCATCTGCGACCCCTCGCTGGTGAAGCTCGCCGACCTGCGCAAGCCCTCCTTCGACTCGGGCGAGTTCGTCAAGTCGAAGAAGGGAAAGGTCGGCGGGCGTACGGTGCTCGTGCAGGTCCCGAACAAAGAGTTTCGCGCCTCCCGCGACGTCGCCTGGGTGGAGCGCAGGGGCGTCGTCGTCAGCGTGACGGTCTCCCAGCCGCTCTTCGCCGACCTCGGCAAGGTCGTCAAGGGGATCCAGGTCAAGTAGCCCGTCAGGGGCGGCCGCGCAGGCGCCTGCACGAGTCCACGGGCATGGCCGTGGACTCGTCGGGAGCCTGACGGACGCAACAACAGCGCCGACGAAACCCCAACCGTCAGCCAGAGCACGAGCGCCGGCGGTTATCGCGCTGACGCCGTTCCGTCAGGCGACTCGTGTCTCTTGAGTGGGTCACCTTGCCAGCGGTCGAACCATGCGCGCTCGAGCATGTCGAGCTGGTGGTTGCGCTCCAGAATCGGGTGGCCTTCTCTCGGGTAGGCGACGAACTCGTGCTCGACTCCGAACCGCCGCAGGGCGCGGTGAAAGTATGTCGCCTGGCTGAGCGGCACATTCGTGTCCTCCTCGCCGTGCAGGATCAACACCGGCGTCTGGATCTTCGAGGCGTAGGAGATCGGGCTGAGGCGGTCGTGCGGGTGTGGCCGGGTCCCTCCCAGCCGCAACTGCCGCTGAGGCCCGTTTCCAGGGTCCCCAACTCGCCGCTCGCGAGGAGTCGCTGATGCCGGCGCCCACCAACGCGGCCTTGAACCGGCCGGTCTGCCCGACGGCCCAGGCGGCGATGAACCCACCGTGGTTCCAGCCCCCGATCCCGAGCCGATCCGGATCCGCGATGCCCTCGGCGATCAGCCGGTCGATCCCGCTGAGGACGTCCGTCCATTCTGTCATCGCCTCGATCGCGAGACTTGCGTTGCTAGTTGTTTCAGTCAATACTGAACTGATTGGCAACCGAGGAGTCTGAGCAATGCGCAGCAGATTGGTGGTCGAGGGGTTCGACCGGTATCTTCGCAGGGCCCCGCTCGTCACACCCACCCCAGCACCCACCTTGGACTGATCACATGCCGGAAGATCCGAAGCGCATGCGCGAATGGGTGGAGCGGGTGGCCACCTTCGTGTCCGAGGAGTGGGGGCTCGCCCCGATCACCGGCCGCATCATGGGCTGGCTGATGGCCTGCGACCCACCGGCGCAGACGGCGGGCGAGATCGCCGACGCGATCGGCGCCAGCCGCGCCTCCCTCACCACGAACATGCAGCTTCTGACGTCGATCCGGCTCGTACGGCGCTTCCGCAAACCAGGTGAGCGAACGGTCTACTACCAGATCGAGGACGACGCCTGGGAGAAGGTCATCAGGCAGAAGCTCCAGGCCTTCGCCGCCTTCGACCAGCTCGCCGACGAAGGCCTGGCGCTCGGCTGGGACGACGACGCCAAGACCAGGCGCATCCGTTCGGCCAAGAACTCCATCTCCTGGCTGAACGACCACCTCAAGCAGGGCTGACCTCCCGCGCCACCGCGACGCGGTGATCAAGCATGCCCGCATTCGGGACGGAATGTCATGAATGACGCCATCTCAGCCTCAGGGCTGACCAAATCCTACGGCGCGACCCGCGCCCTCGACGGGCTCGACCTGTCCGTGCGCACCGGAGAGGTGCACGGCTTCCTCGGCCCGAACGGCGCGGGCAAGTCCACCACGATCCGCATCCTGTTAGGCCTGGTCAGAGCCGACTCCGGCAGCATGCGCCTGCTCGGCGGCGACCCGTGGCGGCAGGCCGTCGAGCTGCACAGGCGCCTGGCCTACGTGCCGGGTGACGTAACGCTCTGGCCCACGCTCACGGGAGGCGAGGTGATCGACCTGCTCGGGCAATCCAGGGGCGGGCTCGACCCGCGCCGCCGCGCCGAGCTGCTCGACCGCTTCGAGCTCGACCCGCGCAAGAAGAGCCGCGTCTACTCCAAGGGCAACAGGCAGAAGGTCGCCCTGGTCGCCGCGCTCGCCTCCAGGACCGAGCTGCTCGTGCTCGACGAGCCCAGCTCGGGCCTCGACCCGCTCATGGAGGCCGCCTTCCGCGACAGCGTGCGGGAGGAGCACCGGGCGGGCCGTACGGTGCTGCTGTCGAGCCACATCCTGTCCGAGGTCGAGGCACTGTGCGACCGGGTCAGCATCATCCGCGCGGGCCGCGTCGTCGAGTCGGGCGCCCTGTCCGGCCTGCGGCATCGCACCCGCACGTCCATCGACGCCGAGCTCGCGGGGCCGGCCACCCCGCTGGAGGGGGTGCGTGGGGTGCACGATCTGCGGGTCGAGAACGGCCGCGTCACCTGCCAGGTCGATGCCGGCGCGCTCGACTCGGTGCTCGCGCTCGTCGCGAAGATCGGCGTGCGAGGGCTGACCTGCAGGCCGCCCACACTGGAGGAGCTGTTCCTGCGCCACTACACCGAGGCGGCCCGATGACCGGCACAGGGCTGCTCGTACGGCTGGCCGTACGAGCCGAGCGCGTGATCGTCGCCTCGTGGACGCTGCTGATCGTCGCGCTGTGCGCGGGCACCGTCTCCTACGTGCACCGCTTCTTCCCGACGCCCGAGGCGCTGCGCGCCTACGCGGACGTGATCGACGCCAACCCCGTCTTCCTCGGTCTCGGCGGGCCCGTCTCCCAGCCGAGCGTCGGCGCGATGGCCGCGTGGCGCGCGGGCGGCCTGCCGTACCTGCTGGCCGGCTGGATGGCCGTGTCCCTGGTCATCAGGCGCACCAGGGCGGAGGAGGACACGGGCCGGATGGAGCTGCTGCTCGCGGGAGCGCTCGGCAGGTACGCGCCGGTCACGGCCGCGCTGCTGACCGCCTGCGGCGCCTGCCTGCTTGTGGGCGCCGCCTCCGCGGCCTTTCTGATCGCCGCCGCCGGCCTGGGTGCGCCTGGCTCGCTGGCCTATGGCGCCGCGATCGCCGTCGCGGGCTGCGTGTTCGCCGCCGTCGCGGCGCTGACGGCCCAGCTCGCGCAGAACGCCCGCACCGCCAGGGCTCTCGCGCTCACCGCGCTCGGCCTGTCGTACGTGCTGCGCTACGTCGGCGACGCTTCGGGGCACTCGTGGCTGGTGTGGCTCTCGCCGCTCGGCTGGAGCCACCTGGTCCGGCCGTACGGCGATAGCGCCCCGTGGCCGCTCGCGTTCTCGGCCCTGGCGACCGCGCTGGTGCTGGCCGCCGCCTACCGCCTGGTCGCCCGCCGTGACCTCGGCGAAGGCCTGCTCCCGGTACGGCAGGGCCCCGCCGAAGGCCCCTCCCTGCGCGGCCCTTTCGCTCTGGCCTGGCGCCTGCAGCGCGGGCTGCTGGCCAGGTGGCTGGTGGGCGTGGTCGCCGCGGCCACGTTGTTCGCCGGGCTGAGCGGCGTCGCCCCACGGCTGGCCGAACAGCCGGGGAACGTGCTCTCCGCGTTCATCCAGCGGTACGGCGGGCCGTCGGGTGATCCCGTCGACGCCTACCTGTGGATCATCCTGCTCTTCCTCGGGTACACCACGGCCCTGTATCCCGTGCTGGCCATGCTGCGCCTGCACGCCGAGGAGACGACGGGGCTCGCCGAGGCGCTGCTGGCCACCGCGACGAGCAGGCTGCGCTGGGCGACGGGCCACCTGGCCTTCGCGCTCGGCGGCACGGTCCTGCTCATGGGCGCGGGCGGCCTGGTCACCGGGCTCATCGCCGGCTCACTCCTGGACGCGCCCGTCCTGCCCCGCGTCATGGCCGGAGCGCTGGGACAGGTCGCGGCCGCGTGGGTCGTCGGCGCGGTGGCCGCGGTCGCGGTGTGCGCCCTTCCCC
Source organism: Nonomuraea sp. NPDC049152 (assembly GCF_040648355.1). Taxonomy (NCBI): domain Bacteria; kingdom Bacillati; phylum Actinomycetota; class Actinomycetes; order Streptosporangiales; family Streptosporangiaceae; genus Nonomuraea; species Nonomuraea sp. NPDC049152. The sequence goes on from NZ_JBEZDO010000029.1 coordinate 4,446, forward strand.
GGATCTCGGTCGCGGTGTCGTGGGCGGCGTGGGCGCTCGTGTTCGTGGTCGGCGACCTGTGCGGGCCGCTGATCGGGCTGTGGGGATGGGGGCGGATGCAGCCGTTCCACTACGTGCCGAACACCGTCGCGGGGGCGAGGTTCGCCGCGGCCCCGCTGCTGACGCTGCTCGCGCTGACGGCTCTGCTCGTGGCGCTCGCCCTCGCCAGGCTCCGCACCAGGGACCTCAACTGACCGCCTGCCTTCCGCCTACCTGGCGGAAGGCGATCGCCACGCCCCACCGGGCTCCTTAACGTCACTGGCCGTTCGGTTGCTGCTCAAGCCCCGAGTAGGACCAGGATCCCAGATCGCCTCTGTAGGAACGGTTCCCAGGTAGGAAGAGAGAGATTGTCCGTGCCGCAACACTGGGATCATGATCACGATTCGCGCAATGAAGCTGAGCAAGCGCCACGGCGGCATACGCGGGAGGAGCAGGCGGCTGGTCATCGCCGTGGTGGTGGCGGCGCTGGCGGTGATGTCGCCGACGGCATCGGCCGCCAGCGACGATGGGGGGCTGACGTGGCGAGCGTGCGAGGGTGAGGGCACGCCCGCGGGCCTGCAATGTGCCGCGATCGAGGTGCCCGTGGACTGGGCGCAACCGGACGGGCGGAAGATCACACTGGACCTGGCCCGGCTGCCGGCCACCGAGCCGGCAGGCCGGATCGGCAGCGTCCTGAGCATTTCGGGCGGTTACGGGATCGAGGACCTGAGCCGGGGCGCGGCGAACCTCACCGAGCTACGACGCAGGTTCGATCTCATCGGCTTCAACATCCGAACCACCGTGTGGATCACGCAGATGCCCGAGGCATGCAAGCAGCCGGGAGCGATTCTGCACGACCCGCGCAGCAAGAAGCAGTACACCGCGCAGGCCGCGGCGATGACCAAGGCGCTCACCACGTGTCAGCAGGCCGACGCGACGGGGCTGTTCACGCACCTGGACGCCCTGTCGATCGCCCGGGACGTGGAGGCGATCCGCCAAGCGCTGGGTGAGCAGCGGCTGAGCTTCACGGCCCACTCCCTCGGCGGGGTCGCTGCAGCCGCGTACGCCCGGCTGTTCCCGCAGCGCATCCGGGCCATGTACGTCGACAGCGTGGGCAATCAGACCAAGGGCTGGCCCGCTCACCATCTGCAACTCCTGCCCGTCTCGCAACGGATGATCACCAGGTTCGCCGAGTGGTGCGCGGACACCCCCGCCTGCGCGCTGCACGGCCAAGACGCCGAGGCGGTATGGCGCAGGCTTCTGCGGGCCGCCGATCGCCATCCGATTCCGGTCACCTCGCCACAATACGGCACTGGGAAGCTGACCGGCTGGCTGCTGGGAGCCCTGGTCCCCCGCGATCCGGGGCCGCAGAACGCCGACTGGCTGACCTTCGCGACCTCCGTCGACAAGGCCCGGCGCGGAGACGGTTCGGGTTTCGCCGACGCGGCGTTGTTCATCGCACGGCACTCGGCGACCCCCGGCGCACTGGCGATGAGCTGCGGAGATGAGCGCGGGTACACCAGCTACGCCCAGCTTGAGGACTTCCGCCGGAAAGCGCGCAAGATCGCACCCGAGTACGCAGGAGCGGAGATCAGCTTGCTGGGATGCACGGGCTGGCCGCTGCCGGTGGCCAACCCGGCCCGCCCACTGCCCACCCGCGACCTGCCGCCCCTGCTGGGGGTCGGCACCACATGGGGCGGCTACCCCCTAACCAAGAGCTTCACCAGCATGATCCCGGGATCGGTGACCATCGCCTACGACGGGCCCGGACACGTCACCTACCTGTCAGGCAAGAAATGCCCGATCCGGCACGCCACCACCTACCTGACCGACCTGACTCTGCCCAAGCCGGGCACCACCTGCCCAGCCGAAGAGCCACCCGCCGAGCACGGCGGCGTCGGCACAAACAAGCGCGACGAGGCGATCACCCCGGCCTGGTGAGCGGGCCGCTGCACCTGACTACTCCACGCTCTGTCACCGAGATCATCGAGAGTGAGCCAGAGCCCATTCTCGCCGCGCTCAACAAGAGACCCCGGGCTCTGTGCCGAGTTCTAGGCAGCGGCCGCCGCTCTGAGAACCAGGGTTTCCCTCTGAACATGACACTGCCCCGCCACAGGTGTGCTGCCAGGCGGGGCATCAGCGTGCAGTGCGGCCGACGCGCTCCGGCTCGTATCCGTGGAGGGGTGTGTTGCCATGCGCAACGATCGCCTACAGGATCTTGATCAACTGCAGAGGGCCGTCAGGCCTTTCCTGCACGTAGAACATCCGCCGCTTCTGGTGACCGTCTCCAACCAGTCGTTCACCTGGATGGCACGGTTGATCGGTCGTGTAGCGCGCGATCAGGGCCCGGGTCGCATCGTTTCTGCTCTGCTCAGCAGCACACGGAACTTGTCACCTAGCTGTCGATTCTCGCAATGGGCACGCAGAAATGCGACGACCTTCTCCGAGGGCGTTTCGTCCGACTCGTTGGCGAGGAGGTGATAGAGCTCAAGGATGATCACGTGAGCGCGTAGGTCGTCAACGGCGCCAACGGGCGCGATGCTCGCGCCCTTGTCCGCTGCCTCAGCCAGTACTTCGGCCAGGCTGGGGGTGGTGCTGAGGCAGTTATTCAGGTGAAGCATCAGCGATGGTCGACTGCCAGCGATCCAGGCAGTCGCTGCCTGATCGCCGTGGCTCGCGAGGTGGCGCAACGGTTCGTGAAGGAGAACGTCCGATAGCTCGGCTGGATGAGAGTCTTGCTCAAGGTAGTGCTGCAGCAGGTAGTCGGCGACTACGTAGCCGTCGACCTGTCCCATGGTCTCGCCTGAGGTGATCGGGCTCATAAGGGCGGCAGCCCCGTGCAGGGGTGTGGTGGCGTAGGCCAGGGCGAACTCGAACCAGTCAGGTGGCGCGCTGGCACGCTGCCGCTCATCGCAGTACCTGGGTGCGGCTGCCCGAAGCAGATCGGGCTTGAGAGGGAGGTCCGCTCCGAGGCGGGTGGCATCGATCGCGGCCTTCAAGACAGCTGCAGCGTACGGGCCGGCACTGCGCCAGCGCTCCAGCATCTGCGGCGCGGCCGCGATCATCTGGGGTAGGCCGCAGTCGCTGTATGGCAGGGCCGCTGCGATCTGCGGGTCGGTAGCCTGGGCGGCGCGGGCGCGCTTCTGTTCGGCCTCGCTGAAGGTAGCGCTCAAATGGACGACATCGGCGAGTTCGAGCACCTTTCGCGCCGCCTCGACCGCGCGTGGCCGCCCGGAGTGGGCGGGGGTGATGTAGTCGGCGTAGTAGCTGGGCCAGATGGTGGCCATGACGACGGCGCCAGCTTCCAGGAGGGCGCGGATCGTGCCCTCACCCACCGGGGCCGGCCCCTGGAGATAGTGCTGCAGTTCGTCCAGCCACACCACCATCTGAGAGGGAGACTGAGAGGCCACATGGCGAAGGTGGTCGGCATCGCGCGGATGAAGCAGTCGCCAGGTCGGGAGCACGTCTCGTATCGCCTCGTAGGCACTGCGGCTCTTACCTGCTGAGGAGTGGCCGACGAGTACCACCATCCCGCCTTGATCGGCGGCGCGCGTTACCAGGTTCCGCAGTCCTGTGGGACCGCGGTCGCTGTCGCGCTCGATGTAGACGGGCTGGCGGCCGTCTGCGCCGGGAACGTCGATCGCGGCGTGCACGCCAAGGCGGCGCGGGTCCGCGTCGGCGACACGGAGCATCCCGGCGGCCTGGGGCCGGGAGGCGAGGGCGCGTTCACGCGCGGCCTGCCAGGCGCGTCGTTGTGCGCGAGGGACATCGCAGGCCCGCAGGTACAGATCCAGGGTTTCGGCCGTGGACCGGCCGGTCCGGGAAAGATCGCTGATGGTGCTGGGCGGCAACCGATCAGGCCGTACCGCGCGATCCATCATGGCGTAGGAGCGCCCCGCACGGAGCGCGTCCAATGCGTCCGCCAGTTCCGCCGGGGTGGCGATGTCTGCGGGATCAACCCCGGGCGGGGGCGAGACTTCAAAGCGGCTGGATTCTGCAGGACGCCATAGGCGACGTTGAGCCTCCTGCCACTCGCCCCACTGCTCGGGCGCAACCTCGCAGACGCGGAGAAAGATCTCGAGAGTGCGCGGGCCGACCGCTGCCCTTCCACTGAGCACCCGAGCGATCGAGCTCGGCGACATTGCCCCCTGACTGTTGTTGCTCAACTCCCTGATGGAGCGGGTTCCTGCCAGCTTCTTCAACGCGGCCGTGAACTCCGCCCGAGTAGAGATCGAAGCGGGATCGACCGTCGAGGTCGGTTCGACCTCGCGCTGCGGTGCGGTGTCGTCTTGTCCCGCCTCTTCGAAGAAGACCTGCGACTGTCGTGCGTGTTGCCATTGCGCATGCCATCGTTCGAGTGATCCACCACACGCGAGCACGTAGGCGTTGGTAACCTCCCAACTGGGCAGCCTGTCCCCGCTGGCTGCGGTGGCCATGACGGAGATGGCGTAATCGGATCTTTCCGCCATTTCCCGGTAGGACAGCCCGGCTTCGGCGCGGAGCGCTCGCAGGGCGAGCGCGAAGTCTGCGGTTGGGCTGCCGGGCTCGATGGGCTTTTCAGGCCGGGCCATGGCCAGCCCCCTTCCATGCAGCTGATGCGTGAAGCCATTGAGCGCGCCAGTATTCGGGGTGCCCTCCGCAGACGTGCACATAAGCCTTCGTGACGTTCCAGGTGGGCAGCATTTCTCCGCTAGCTGCGGTGGACAGCACCGAGACGCAGTAGTGCGTCCTTTCGGCCATCTGCCGGTAGGACAGCCCGGCGTGGGCGCGCAACGCCCGTAGGCCGATCGCGAAGGTCGCGATCGGCCCTTGGGGGTTGACGGGTCGTTCTGGTCGTGGCACGGCGGCTACCGTTCGCCCGCGATTCGGGTGATCAGTAGACGAGCCGGGGAAGCCGGAAGCCGAAGCCTGCGTACCGACGCGCGATCTCCCCCGCGCCAAGCGTCCCGCCCAGCACCGCCGCGGTGGTGAGGATGGGCGGGTAGTTCTGCCACAGCAAGACCGTGGTCGTGACGCAGATGACGACGATGACCAGGATGCGCACCACGGGCGCATCCTGGGGAGCGGTGAGGCGGCGGGCGATCTCGATACCGCCCACCATGGCCGCGATCGTGACCGTCGCGACCGACGGCCAGGCCATGCCCACGGCCAACAGGGCGCCGACCAACATGAGGGTGATAATGAAGACGATGAAGCGCTGCACGCCGTCCTCGGTCGACGACCGGAGGGTACGGTGAACTGAAACTTCGGACGCGGCCACGTGGCCTCCTTGTCTAGCCCGGAAAGAGAATGGCTTCGACTGGAGGTCCGTGTCGCCTGGTCGATCGGGGGATCGCTCAGTTGGCGCGCGATGCGGGCTCGTTGCCGAAGTCTGGACGCAATCCTCGTTCGCCTCAGGATTCCCGTCCAGACCTATGGCGCATTTCAAAACAACACGCTCACTGAGACCCGGCCTTGCGAGTGTGACAGATGGCCCGAACAACTCCAGGGTGTTCAGGGAATGCGACGCACAAGCTCTTCGAACAATCCCACCAAGCTCGCATGTTTCCGCAGGTCAAAGGCCGCTTCGCCTGGACGGTGAGCCGTTCGGCAATCCGGGTTTGTCCGAATCCGGTGCCGAACAGCTCCGCCATCGAGTGTCATGACCACACGAGAACGAAGGGGTTGATGCCCGTTCTCGTCTGACGCAGTCTGCTAGCCCGGACCCGCGGTCGGAATGAGAAGGTCTCCTGTTGGCGCGGGAGGCCTTCTGCCGTTTCAGACGCTTTCCCACCCTTTAACTATTTTGTTCGGTTTATTGCCTTCTGAGTGTTTTGCGTGTTCGCGTTCTGGACGCGCTCAGCTTCTCCTATCGCGGTCGCGGCGGGCGGCGGCGCGCTTGCGGGCGCTGTCGACCTGGCGGCGCTGGGTTTCGGTCAACTCGGCCATGACGGCAACCTCACGGGTGCCCGGCTTGGCGTCCACTTCGCGCTCAAACGCGGAAGTCGATTCATTCGGGTCGTCTTGCTGTGCGCCGTCATCGCGCTGGTCGTCAAGCTCGCCTACGACCAGTTCGCGTAGTGGCCACGAGCGAACCTCATCAGGGCAGCGCCTTCCGAGATCCGGTCCGCCTCGGGGGCGGCCAGGATCAGACCGTCGACCGTGACCGGGATCAGCCGGGCCGCCACGCCGGATTCGCCCTGCAACCGCACGGGCCCGTTTGGCGTCGTGATCACGTGGCTGGGAAAGGATTGGACGGGATGACGCTCGGGCTTGTAACTTGCAGTTGACCTTGACATCGCCCGAGGAGGTGAGACCCATGAACGCTGTATCGATGTGGGTGCTCCCCCTTACCGTCACGGTCGGGCGATTGACGTAGGTGTCGCCGGGAGCGCCTCGACAACAAGGCACTCCCGAAAGGCAACACCTATGCACTCTCAGCAGTTCACCGCCGAGCCGTCGTCGAACGGTACGGTCGAGCGCGACTTCACCGTGGGCGACGTCCCCGAACTCTGGTCGCCGGCCTCCGGCGCCGATCGCGCGCCCCTCATGTTCGACGTGATCATCGCCGGGTGCGGGCCGACTGGTGCGATGCTGGCCGCCGAACTGCGGCTGCACGATGTGCGGGTACTCGTTGTGGAGAAGGAAACCGAGCCCGTGTCGTTCGTCCGCATAGTCGGTCTGCATATCCGCAGTATCGAGCTGATGGCGATGCGCGGACTGCTCGAGCGCATTCTCGAACACGGAAGAAAGCGTCCGGTCGGCGGTATCTTCGCCGCCATCACCAAACCCGCGCCCGAGGGCCTGGATTCCGCGCACGCCTATCTGCTGGGCATCCCGCAGCCGGCCATCGTTCACCTGCTCGAAGAACATGCGATCGAACTGGGCGCGCAGGTCCGGCGCGGTTGTGCGGTCGCCGGTTTCGAGCAGGACGACGAGGGCGTGACCGTCGAGCTGTCCGACGGGAAACAGCTGCGTTCGCGCTACCTCATCGGCTGTGACGGCGCGCGCAGTACGGTGCGCAAACTGCTCAGCGTCGGCTTCCCCGGCGAGCCCTCACGGACCGACACGCTCATGGGCGAGATGAAAGTGGGTGTACCGCAGGAGGAGATCGCCGCCAAGGTAACCGAAATGAGCGAGACCCATAAGCGATTCTGGCTCAGACCCTTCGGCGAAGGGGTCTATAGCGTCGTAGTCCCCGCCGCGGGAGTCAGCGACCGCGCGGAACCGCCCACCCTCGAAGATTTCAAACAACAGTTGCGCACCATCGCCGGAACCGATTTCGGCGTGCACTCCCCGCGCTGGTTGTCCCGCTTCGGGGATGCCACCCGGCTGGCCGAACGTTATCGCGTCGGGCGGGTGCTACTGGCCGGCGATGCGGCGCACATCCATCCACCCATCGGCGGTCAGGGCCTCAACCTGGGCGTTCAGGACGCATTCAACCTCGGCTGGAAACTGGCCGCACAGATCCGCGGCTGGGCGCCGGAAACACTGCTGGACACCTACCAGGCCGAACGTCATCCGGTCGCCGAAGACGTGCTGGACAACACCCGCGCCCAGATGGAACTGCTGTCCACCGAACCGGGCCCGCAGGCCGTGCGCCGGCTGCTCACCGAACTGATGGACTTCGACGAGGTGAACCGCCATCTGATCGAGAAGATCACCGCGATCGGCATCCGCTACGACTTCGGCGAAGGCCCCGACCTGCTCGGCCGCCGCCTGCACGACATCGACGTGAAACAGGGCCACCTCTACAGTCTGCTGCATCGCGGCCGCGGCCTGCTGCTGGACCGCACCGAACGCCTGACCGTCGGCGGCTGGTCCGACCGGGTCGATTACCTCGCGGATCCCACTGCGGTACTGGATGTTCCGTGCGTCCTGCTACGCCCCGACGGCCACGTCGCCTGGATCGGCGACGATCAGCAGGACCTGGACGACCACCTCTCCCGCTGGTTCGGCAAGCCCGCCAACTGATTTCGCCTGAGCAACCGAAAAGGCCCGTGAGGATGATCGGAACGGCCAGTAGCGACTGACCATCGGAAGGCTGGAGGCAGCATCAGCCGTGGTGCTCTGGCGCCAGGGTCGGCCTGCGAGGAGGGTCAGCCTCCGAGTGACGACCGGAAGACGGCGGAAGAGCACCGCGGGGTGGATCGGCGCAGGCGTCCGCGCGTTCGTATAACGGTCGTCGGTGGCCAGGTCGGCGCCGGCCTCGCAGAGCTGCCACACGTACTCGCCGTAGAGACGGTCGAGCTCGTCGGAGACGAACAGCCGACGGTAACCGCTCTTGGCCCGGACCTCATGCGCGTGCTCACGTGGAACGACCTCGAGGAACGGCGTGTCGCCACAGCCGGTGTGCCAGTCCCGGTGCTGCAGCCGCTGCACCTCGGCCTTGAGCGCGGACAGGTTGCGCGGCTCGGGCAGCTTGTCGAGCTTGGGCACCGACACCCACGGCTTGCCGTTGCGGGTGACGATCTTCACGCCGCCGGTGGCGCCCTCGGCCAGGTCGGTGTTCAGCCGGTCCAGGGAGCCCGTCAGGCGTTCCTTGAGGCCGGCGACGAACTCGGCGGCGTCCATCGGCTTGGACAGGGAAGTAGTGGACGTCCCGGTTGGCCTCGAAGCCGCCCGGCAGATCCTCATCCGGGTCACGCCACCGGCCCGCGCCCTGCACATAGATCTCCCGGCGGCGCAGCGCCTCCCGCAGCGCGATCAGCACGTTCGTCAGGATGCTCGATCGCGGCGTTCACCATCTTGGAGAAGATCCCGCGCTTACCCTTCACCGCGGTCAGCTCGCCGATCAGCTCCTTCTCCACCTTCCGCTCCGCCCGAGCGTTGATCTTGTGGATCAGGCCGACCAGCAACTCCACCAGGCCGTCGACCAGCTCGGCCTGGCGCGTCCAGCACAACGCCGCCAGCAGCGTGTACCGGATCGGCTCCGGCGATCAGTGCCGTGGAGCGGCTTTGACGCACTAGGGCGGCATGCGCGGGAGCGGGTCGGGGAACCCGCTGTGGGCAATGATGACGGCAGGGCGGGCCCGGCCCGGGCCGACACGGCACCTCAAGGAGCCCCGGCGACGCAGGCCGCCGGCGGTCAATCTGCGGACCGATCTGGACAGGCACGCAATCTGGCTGCGCCCGATGACCTGGCCTGACACCTCCAAAAGCACCCCTCCCACAGAGGCGTCCATTTTGCGGCGAATAGTCCGCCTATGACACTCTTCTCCTCCGATTGACGAGAGGGGGACAGCGTGGAGCTGCGTGATATCGAGATCTTCCTGACACTGGCCGAGCTGCTGCACTTCGGCCGGACCGCCGAGCGGCTCCACGTGTCGGTGGCCAGGGTGAGTCAGGCGATCAAGAAGCAGGAACGCGGCATCGGCACCGCGCTGTTTCATCGCGACAGCCGTAACGTCCGCCTGACACTCGCCGGGGAGCAGCTCCGCCGCGATCTGGCCCCGATCTACCAGGGGCTCAAGGACAGCATGGATCGCGCCAGGCTGGCCGCCCAGGGCAAGACCGACGTGCTGCGCATCGGCACGTTCGGCGCAAACGCCCAGGATCTCCGGTACGTCTGGGAGTCCTTCCGCGCCCGCCACCCGCAGTTCGGACTCCAGGTGCGTTTCCGCAACTTCCTGCGTCCTTTCGACTCGCTGCACAGCGGGGAGCTCGACATCCTGGTGAGCTGGCTGCCCGTGGAGGAGCCTGGCCTCACCGTCGGCCCCGTCCTGTTCACCGAGCCCAGGGTGCTCGCGGTGGCTCATGACCACGAACTTGCCGGGCGCGGCCCGGTCTCCGTCGAGGTGCTCGCTGACCGCGGCGTATCCGGGGGCGCCGAGGCGGTCCCCGACTACTGGGAAAACTCCTTCACCCCCTTCTCCACCCCCACCGGCCGCAAGGTCGAACGGCTGGTGGATGTGGCGATCGTGGAAGACATGTTCGGGGTCGTCGCCTCGGGCGAGGCCGTCCAGCTCCTGGCCGCGCACGCCAGCCGTTACCACATCCGGCCCGACATCGCCTACCTGCCCATCCCCGACGCACCCCGCCTGCACTGGGCGCTCGTCTGGCGCAGCGAGGGCGAGCGGGAGGCCATCCGAGCCCTCGCCCGGCTGGTCCGCGACCTGGGCCCGACGGAGTTGTAGTCGACCGCGAGCCTGATGTGAACCTCCAGTAAGGGGAGATGCCCCAAGGCCGACCGGGCCGACAGGCAGGTCGCCAAGGGAATCCGCCTGATCAGCGAGCCCACCGGCGCCGCCAGCGCCGCGCCGATGATCGCGCGGCTTCGTGCGGGACGGCGCGCGTGCCGTCCCGCACAAGGACCTACACGTTGCAGTAAAAGTTAACCGGCCCCTCCTCCTGCATCTTGCTGTGGAAATCTCCGCCGACACTGACGTCCACGCGGAGCTCGGCTCCCTTCTTCCCCCACACCAACACGAACGCGCAGGTATTCGGCTCCACTGTGAAGCTCTTGCTGAAGGGAAGGCGGGTGTTGACCGCCTGCATCGCATTGATCATGGTCGTCGGGCTCTCTGCGTCCTTCGCGGCCATGACGCCGTAGCCGAGGGCGACCTCTCCGACGGCAGGGCCGGAGAGCTGGGTCAGGGTGAACACGGCCTCGACATCCGCCCTGTGTGCGGCAGTCGAGGGGACGGTCTGGTCGTGGTTGTGGGTCAGCTTGCTGTAGGGATTGGCCGCGCCGGTGGTGGCGGCCATCGCGCCGGATGTGAGAGCGAGCGCGAGCATCGCTGCAGCGGTGAGCCTGCGACCCTTGCCGGTCGCGGCGTGAATCTCGCGTCCGTCGCGCCTGGCGGAAGCATGTCTGCCGACAGGCACTCGAGAACATGCGAATTAGCACGTTTTATAGCTGAATCGGCTTATTCATCCCTTTCGGGTGGCTTGCGGGCGGGACAGAAGACGGACGCCGACGCCGGCAGCCAGGGCAGACTGACCAGCGGCACGGGCCGGCGGCACTTCGGCGATCGATCGCCCACCCCGCTCATGCCCTGGGGCGGTCAAGATTCCGGGATATCCAGTCATACGCGTTGAGCCGTTCAAGACCATGAAGCCCTCTCCTCGCGTCGCGGCGGCCCGCCACCGGCAGGTCGGCGCCTCCACCCGAATCGAGGTCGAGCCTCAGCACAGAACACCCCTGACACCAGAGCCCTTGATTTACCGCGCATTCCGCGCGCATGTCTGGTGACCTGCAAGGACGCCGTGGGTCCATGGCAGGAGGCGTGCAAGGGACACCGCTTCCACTGATGGTCACGGCCCGGAGATCCCCTCCGGGCGACACACATCAGGAAGGACCGGTAGCCCATGGTGTCTCGACTGCGCCGCACCCTGCTCGCCGCACTGGTCACCGCCTCGGTCGTAGTGCCGATCTGCGGCGCGGCTCGCTCGGCGGCTGTCGTGGCACCCGTTCCCGCCCCTCTCGCGCCGGTCCGCGGCGCGACGCCCGCCGTACTCGCGGAACGCTACGCCGCCAACCGTGACGCCATTCGAGCGGCCGAGCGCATGGCCGCCGCCCACGGCCACCGGGGCAGGGCCACCGTGCTGCGCGCCCTGGGAGATCCGAGCCGGCAGTTCCTGTCCTTCGACGGACGGGATGGCGGCCGCACCGCCGAGGTGTTCGGCGACCTGTCTCGCGCCGAGCTGATCGCGGTGCTCGTCCCCGGCTCGGACACCAATCTCGACACCTACGAGCGCTTCCAGGCCGGCGCAGTGGCGCTCGAACGCCAGCTAGGCGGCCGGGCCGCCGTCATCGCCTGGCTCGGATACGAGACACCGGGCACGGTAAGCCTGCAGACCATGACACCGACGCGGGCCGATGCCGCCGCCCCCCGGCTGCGGCGCTTCGTGCGGGAGCTGGGCGCGTTCAAGCCGGGTTCCCGCATCTCACTGCTGTGCCACTCCTACGGCTCCGTGGTCTGCGCCAGGGCAGCGTCCGGGCTGGAGATAGCGGACATCGTCCTGTACGGCAGCCCCGGCGTCGGCGATGACGACGTCGCCGGGTTGCGCACGCGGGCCACCGTCTGGGCCGGCCGGGGCGCGGCGGACTGGATCGCCGACGTGCCTCACGTCCGGTTCCGGCTTCCCGACGCCACCGTGGGGTTCGGGGTGGATCCGGTTTCGCCGGAGTTCGGGGCCAGGGTCTTTCCCGCGGGCGACGGCGGGCACAGCGACTACCTGAAGCCCGGGTCCGTGTCCCTGGACAGCGTGGCGCGGATCGTCTCGGGGCAGCTCCCGCCCGCGGAGGATCGTCGTGCGTGACCTGGATTCGAGCGGCCGCCTGCCGCGACACCGCATGCGCGAGCTGGTCCGGCTGGTGGATGCCGCGACCCCGCCCGGCCGGGACCGGGCCGTCGACGCGTTGCGCGCCTTCGCCATCCTCGGCGTCGTGCTCGGCCACTGGCTGGTGACCGCGCTCGTGGCCGACAGCGGCTCCGTGCGAGGCGCCAGCCCGCTCCAGTACCTGCCCCATCTGGCTCCCCTGTCGTGGGTGCTGCAGACCCTGGCCGTCTTCTTTCTGGTGGGCGGTCAGGTGGCGGCGAGGAGCCATGCCTCCGCCCGCGCCCGGGGCGAGCCGTACCTGCGATGGCTGGCGGGCCGGCTGGCCCGGCTGTTCAGGCCGGTCGTCGCCGTGCTGGCGGTGTGGTCCGTGGCGGCGGTCGCGATGCTCGTGTCCGGGGTCGGCGTGGAGACGGTACGCACGCTGGGGTTGCTGGTCCTGTCCCCGCTGTGGTTCCTGCTGGTCTTCGCCGTTCTGACGGCGGCGACCCCGCTGGTCGCCAGGCTGCATCCGCTGTGGCCGCTCGCCGTCGTCATCCTCGTCGATCTGGTCCGGTACGGCATGGGCGGGCCTGGCCAGGTCGGCTGGATCAACGTGCTGGCCGGCTGGCTGGTGCCGTACTGCCTGGGCGCGGCGTGGGCCAGAGGCCGGCTGCTTGGCCGCAGGACCGGATGGGCGCTGCTGGCGGGCGGGGCGGCCGCCACTGCCGCGCTCGTGCTGTGGGCCGGCTACCCGGCCGCCATGGTGGGAGTGCCGGGCGCGGCCGTCTCCAACCTGAACCCGCCCACCCTCGCGGCCGTCGCCTTCGGTCTCGCCCAGTGCGGGGCGGCGCTGCTGATGCTCGGCCCGCTGCGGCGGCTGCTGCGGCGCCCCGCTGTCTGGGCAGCCGTGGCGCTGGTGAACATGTCGGCGATGACGATCTTCCTCTGGCACCAGACGGCGATGATCGCGGTCACCGCCGGGGGCATGGCCGTCAGCGGGATGCTGCCTGGACTGCACACCCTCCCCGATGGCCCGGGGTGGCTGCTGGCCCGGATGGGATGGGTGCCAGTGTTCGGGGCGGCGCTGTTGGTGTGCTGCACCGCATTCAGGACGGGTGAGCAGGGCCGGCCGGGTAGGCAAGGCCGCGGCACCCGGCCATCGGCCCGGCAATAGTCCATGCCGTGACGAGACTCGGCAAGGCAGGTGCGGGGCGGCCTCCTACGTCTTGGGGGCCGGGACTCTTCCGACGCCCTGGACGAGGCGGCCGGCCGCTATCTGGCCGACCTCGCAGCGGCCTGGCCGCCCGGCGACCGCGGCCCGGTAGGGCCGGCCGTGGACGGCAAGACCCTGCGCGGCAGCCGCACCAGCGACGGCACTGTCCATCTCCTGGCGGCGACACTGCACCAGGGGCAGTTCGTCATCGCGCAGAAGCAGGTCGAGGCCAAGAGCAGCGAGATCCCCGCCTTCACCCCGCTCATCAGCGGACTCGAGCTCACGAACGTGGTCGTCACCGCCGACGCCCTACACATCCAGACCGGCCACGCTCTGCAGGTCGTCGCCGTCGTCTACGTGGATCCCGCGTACACCTCGCAGGGCTGCTCGCACTGCGGGCACGTGGACAAACGCAACCGGCCCGGCCAGGAAGCCTTCGTCTGTACGTCGTGCGGCTTCGCTGAGCACGCCGACGTCAACGCGGCCCGCAACATCGCCTCACGCGGTGTTGCGGGCTGGGCAGTGAGTCACGCTGCCGACGACGCGGCCTGAACCGTCGAATCCATCGACGGAGAGGAGCTGCGAGCTCGGTCGTTCACGGCCGAGAAGCTGACCGTCTCCTGCTCCCCAGGACGTCGTCGATCACCTTGGGGGCGTTCTCGGTGCCGACGTAGGCGGCCAGCCGTACGGCGAGCTCGTGCGCCTTGTGCAGCTCCATCTCCACGCGCGCCTTGCCCGACTGCCCGGCCTGGATGCCGAAGTAGGCGCCGATGATGGTGCCGATCACGCCGCACACCCCGGCGAACATCGTCGCGAACTCCTTGGTGGCGAACACCGCGGCGCCGAACGCGACGAGGATCACGATGATGCCGGTCAGCACGACGAAGAATCCGTAGCGCCAGCGCGCGGCGTCGGCCTGGGCCGCGGTCAGGTCGTCAGTGGTCATCAGTGCCTCCAGCGCGGCCGGATTGTCCGTGGCCAAGGTCGCCTCCTGTGACAGATGGGAGCAGTAGTGATGACCAGTAAGCTAGCGGCCTGTGACCGAATTGTCCGCGCTCTCTCCCGTCCCCTCCGCCGCTCGCGACGCCGTGCTGAAGTTCTACTTCGGCCCCATGGACTGCGGGAAGTCCACGCTCGCGCTGCAGATGAACTACAACCACGGGCGGCAGGGCAGGCGCGGGCTCGTGCTGACCAAGCACGACAGGTCCGGCGGGGCGAAGGTCACCAGCAGGATAGGGCTCGGCCTCGACGCGATCGAGGTGGACGACTCGCTCGACCTGGTCGCGCTGGTCGGCGCGCACGACAGGATCGACTACCTGATCTGCGACGAGGCCTGCTTCTACACCGTCGAGCAGATCGAGCAGCTTGCCGACCTGGTCGACGAGCACGGGGTGGACGTCTACGCCTTCGGCCTGGCCTCGGACTTCAGGTCGCAGATGTTCCCCGCCGCGCAGCGCCTGTTCGAGCTGGCCGACGAGGTGTGCAGGCTGCAGGTGGAGGTGCTTTGCTGGTGCGGGCGTCCAGGACTGCTGAACGCCCGCGTGGTCGGCGGCGCCATGGCGCGCAGAGGCGAGCAGGTGGTGATCGGCGACACCGACGCCTCCCCCGTCCGCTACCAGGTGCTCTGCCGCAGGCACCACCGCTCGGGGCAGCTGGCGACGCCCCTCCCGAGCCTGACGGCCTCCTGACCGGCCCCTACCCGCCCACCTGAACGCGGTAGGGCTTGCCCTGCCTGGTCGGCAGCGTCAGCGTGTCACCCTCGGCCTTGTACGGCACCGGCCTGCCGTCCGCCGTGGTCACCGTGACCCGCCCGCCGAAGGCCGCGTTGCGCAGCTTCACCACGCCGCCCTTGCCGGCGGTGAGCCGCACCTCGCGCGGCTGGCCCGACGCCCAGGTGATCCCCACGGTGTGGCCGCCGCGGGCGCGCAGCCCTTCGACGGCGCCGTCCCGCCGGGCCGCGGGCAGCGCTGGCACGACATCTCCCGCGCCGTCGCCGGTCGGGAGCGCGGGCATGGCGCCGCCGAGGTCGGGTGTGACTCTGCCGAACAGCTCGGCGTGGTCGGCCTCGTGCGCGGCCAGCAGGTTCCTGTACCCCTTGGCCGCGGCGGCGTCGATCAGGCGGGTGACCCTGGCGTGCGGGTCCGCCCCCTTGTAGGTGGGATAGTCGTCGGCGTAGGGACGGCGATCTTCGAGGTGAAGGCGACGCTGCCCGGCTTGTCGGCGCCGAGCCTGGCGACCACGACGCCCGCGGGGGCGGAGGCGAAGTACTCGCGGGTGTGGCGCACCTCGCCGGCCTTGAAGGTGACACCGGCGACGGCGCGGGAGATGTTCAGAGCGCGCCGGGCCGCGGCGCCTCCCAGTTGCCGAAGTTGTAGTCGGAGACGCCGGGGCCGCCCGTCCACAGCGTCTTGTCGTTGAACTGCAACCGCTCAGCCTGGACCCCGCCGAACACGGTGGCGCCCATGGGGCCGTTGCCGATCGGAAGCGAGCGGGTCTCCCAGCCCTGGTCGCCGTCGGGCGCGGCCTCGTCGTACCAGAGCGTGTACGGCTCGGCGGGCGTGGGCTCCGCGGCGGACGTCGGGGCGGAAGCCATTCCCAGTACCAGCATGAATGGGACCACCAGGAATCGTCGGTTCATCGATCGCACCTACACCTCGGATGTGTTCGCCGTTGGGAGATCGGAGGTCTTGCGGGCGGTGCGGGCTGGGCGACGAGGCGGGAGGAGAGCCGCGCATAAGTGGGTCGACGTGGCGGGGACCAGCGGCATGGAGGCTCCTACGTGACCACATACATCGGATGTATTTCCAGATCTTAACGCGAGGATGCCGTGTTGACCAGATCTGATCACTCTGTGATCCGATCTTTACAGATGAGATCACTCCGAGTCAGCTAAACTTGAAGAGACCGGCTCGGTGGTGGAGGCCGGCGGTTGCGGTGGTGGCCGTGCCCAACTCCCCGTTGAGGGCCACCACCGTCCCCTGTTCGGCTCTGCGCCTGACGCTCACATTCACGCGCGTTCACATCAGCACGAAGAGTGACGATCTTGTTGCACTCTGCTTCAGCCTGCTGGCCGACCCAGGACGGTGTGGGCGACGGCCAGATCCAGCAGCATCCGCACGTGGGCGTCGTCGAGCCGGTAGTAGGCGATGCGCCCCGCCCGCCGTACCGAGACCACCCGGTGGGCGCGGAGCAGGCGCAGCGCGTGGGAGGCCGCCGACTCGCTCAGCTGGGCCACGACCGCCAGGTCGCACACGCAGAGCTCGCCTTCCAGCAGGGCCATCAGCGGCCGCAGCCGAGCACACAGCGGCCGTCCACCCCGAACGGGACACCAGGTGACCGCAAGCCATCTGAAAGTGACTTACAACCAGCAACGGCTACAAACCTCACTTAGCACTACAAATCGGAAGGCAAGCGGCTCCGATGGGCCGGATTCCCTTCCGTCACGGGCGATCCGGTCACACCGACGGAAGCCCGCGGCCCCGACGCGGGCCGTACGACCTCGAAAGTCACAGAGATCACCGGAAGTGATCAGATGGTCCCGTTCGTTCTGCCCGGCGACGCCGACGAGCTCGCCGAACCCGCCCTCGCTCCCCGCGAGGCGGAGACCCTGCGCCACATCGCCGCCGGGTGCACCTACTCCCAGGCCGCTCGGCGCATGGGAGTCAGCCTGCACACCATCGACACCTACCTGCGCAGGGTCAGGCTCAAGTTCGGGATCACCAGCAAGGCGGAGCTCACCCGGCTGGCCGTCGCGCTGGGGCTGTGAACCCGCGTGAACGGCCCCTCGGACCACGCTGTCCGAGGGGCCGCCTGCCGTGGGGTCGCCTCCCTCAGCGGCACCACGCTCCCTTCAGGGGCGGGCGGCCGTCGATGAGGTAGGTGTCGACCGCGTCGTTGACGCACGCGCTGCCGCGCTTGTCGTAGGCGCCGTGGCCGTCGCCGTCGTAGGTCAGCAGCACGCCTGAGGACAGCTGGCCTGCCAGCCCCCTCGACCACGCGTACGGCGTGGCCGGATCCCTGAGGGCGCCCACGACCAGGATCGGGGCCGCTCCCTCGGCGCGGATGGCGTGCGGCCTGCCGACCGGCTTGACCGGCCAGTACGCGCACGTCAGCTCCCCCCAGGCCGCCCTCTCCCCGAAGATCGGAGCCTCCTTGCGGATGGCGGGCAGCCGCGCCTCGACCTGTTCGGCCGAGGTCATGGCCGGCGGGCCGTCCAGGCAGACGATCGCCGCCATGGCCGCCGCGAAGTTGTCGTCGGGCCCGCCCGGGGTCCCGGCGATCTTCAGCAGGCCCGCGCCCTTGCCCTCCGCGGCCTGCTGGAAGGCGGTCCGTAGGGAGGGCCACGCGTGCTTGCTGTACAGGGCCCCGGAGATGATGGCGACGGCGGTCTCCTTGTCGACCGTCGCCGCGCCGTCACCGGGCAGCGGTCTGTGGTCCATGCGCTCCAGCAGCTCGGCCAGACGCCGCCTGGCGGCCTTCGGATCGGTTCCCAGCGGGCAGTCTGGGCGTTTCGCGCAGTCGGCGAGGAAGGAGTCGAGGCCCACTTCGAACCCGCGGGACTGGGTGACGAACCCGCCCGTCGGCCAGCCCCTGGGGTCGACCGCGGCGTCGAGGACCAGCCTGCCCACCCTCCCGGGGAACCACTCGGCGTAGACGGCGCCGAGGTAGGTGCCGTAGGAGAAGCCGAGATAGTGGAGCTTGGCGTCGCCGAGCACACCGCGCAGCACATCCATGTCCCTGGCCGCCTCGACGGTCGAGACGTGGGCGAGCAGCTTGCCCGACCCCGCCTGGCAGCGGGCACCGAACTGCTTGAGGCCGTCGGCGTAGTCTCCGGCCGTGGCCCTGACGCGCGCCCGCGGGTTCCCCACGCCACGGACGTACGGGCTCGCCCCCGACGACGCGCAGTTGATCGCCGCGCTCCTGCCGACCCCCCTCGGGTCGAACCCCACGACGTCGTAGCGGGCTCGCAACCGCGCGGTGAGGACCTCGTCGGAGACGCGGGCGAACTCCACCCCCGAAGCGCCCGGCCCGCCCGGGTTGAGCAGGAGGGAGCCGATCCGCCGTCTCTGGTCGGCGGTCCGCTTCCTGATGACGGCCAGCGTGATCGTCTCCCCCGCCGGGTCGGCGTAGTCGAGCGGGACCTGCAGGCGACCGCACTCGAGTCCGCCGTCGCACTTCTTCCAGCCGATCCGCTGCTCGTAGAAGGGACGCAGCGCCCCGGCGTCCGCGGGGACGGAGGCGGGCCTGACGTCCGTCTCCCCCGCACCGCATCCCGCGGCCAGCACGCCCAGTAGGACGGTGCCGACCGTGAGCAGGCCCAGCCGGGCGCGCCCGGGCGCCGTCACGCGTCCCGCCGGCGCATCAGGAAGATCGCCAGGCCGAACAGGGCGGCCGTCCACGCGCAGTAGACCGCGAACCAGCCCCAGGGAGCGGTGGCCGTCATGTCGGCGATCCGCACTCCCGCCACACGCGGCATGGCCTGGATCACCGTCTCGACCCCAGGCACCAGGGACATGACTCCTGGCAGGAAGTAGAACAGGCCGAGCATGGCGAAGACGGCGCCCGCCGTGTGGCGAGTGATCGCGCCGACGGCCATCGCGAGGACCGCCAGCACCGTGAGGTAGGCGGACAGCCCCAGCAGGGAGCGCAGCACCCCCGGGTCGGTAGGACTGCCGAGCACCTCGCCCGTGGTCAGCTGGACGGCGAACGAGATCGCCGTCACGGCCAGCGAGGTCACCAGGGTCGCCGCGGCGAACACCACCATCTTGGCCGCCAGCATGCGCCCGCGCCACGGAACGCTCATGAGCGAGATCTTGATCATCCCCGAGCGGTACTCGCCGGTGATGGCCAGGATGCCCAGCACCATGATCGCGATCTCGCCGAGCTCGACCCCCATCTGGACCACGGCCACCGCCTGGCCCATGGTGCTCGTCGCGCTGCCGAAAGGCGAGACGACCGACACGACCGCGACGACGACGCTGGTGCCGACGGCGAGCATCGCGAAGATCGCGAGACACCAGCGGACCGATCTCACCGAGCGGAACTTGGTCCATTCGGCGAGAAGCACGTTGCCGAACCCGCCCTTCGCCGGCGCCATGCCGACCGCAGGCGCCGCGAGAGTTTCAACTGCCATGATCTTCCCCCGTCAGATCGCTGCCGGTCAGGCGCCGGCCATGGACATGGGCGCACCGGCCCGGAACTCGACGCTGTCCCGCGTCAGCTTCATGAACACGGCTTCCAGCGAGTCGTTGCGTGTCCAGAGCTCGTGCACCGCCACCCCGGCCGTCAGCGCGAGATCGCCGACGCGGGAGGAGGAGAGTCCGATGACGGTGAGGGATCCGTCGGGTTCCGCGGCGACCCGCCCTCCGGCGGATTCCAGGACGGGACGCAGGATCGTCGCGTGCGGCGCGCGCACGTGGACCGCCCCGAGCGAGTTGCCTGCCACGAACGCCGTCATGGCCTCGTCGGCGATGAGCCGCCCCTGGCCGATCACGACGACGTGATCGGCGGTGCCCTGCATCTCGTTCATGAGATGGCTGGAGACGAAGACCGCCCGCCCCTGAGCGGCGAACGACCTCATGAGGGTGCGGATCCACAGGATGCCCTCGGGGTCCAGGCCGTTCATCGGCTCGTCGAGCACGAGGATGCCAGGGTCCCCGAGCAGCGCGGCCCCGATGCCCAGCCGCTGCTTCATCCCGAGGGAGAACTTGCCGACGCGCTTGCCCGCCACTGCGGAGAGCCCCACCAGCTCGATCACCTCCGCCACCCTGGCGTGGCCGATGCCGTTGCTCTGCGCCAGGCACAGCAGGTGGTCGCGGGCGGACCGGCCCGGGTGCGCGGCCTCGGCGTCCAGCAGCGCGCCGATCTCCCGCAGCGGATGGCGCAGCTTCCTGTACGGCCGGCCGTTGACGGTGACGGAGCCCGACGTCGGGCGATCCAACCCCATGATCATGCGCATGGTCGTCGACTTGCCTGAGCCGTTGGGCCCGAGGAAGCCGGTGATGGTGCCAGGTCGCACCGTGACGGACAGGTCATCCACTGCCAGGGTTCCACCGAACCGCTTGGTCAGCCCTCGTGTCTGGATCATCCGATTTCTCCGCGGTCTCGTGTCCTGCTGCCTTCCTCACCGCCCGCGAGCGGGGAGGGGATTCGCAGCGCTTCAGCGGGTCGTGCGGCTCACCCGCGTGTGGAGGCCCGCCTTCACCTGTCCGGGCCCTGCGTTCCAGTAAGCGGGACAGGATGACTCGCGTCATGTCACTGACATTCGCGGCTTGACAGAGTCGAATGATCTTGATAAGAGCGACGGACGATCTCCACCGGCGAGCAGGGGGCACCATGACCGAGCGGACGCAAGCACCGCTGTCCCTCCTGGCGGGCGCGCCTGGCGCGGGCAAGACGACCCTGCTGCCGCACCTGCTGCGGGCCGCCGGCGGGCTGGTCGTCATGGACATGGACGAGCTGCTCGAGAACGGCTCGCTGATCGGCGTGCCCATCGCCGACCCGGAGGCCGCGCCGATCTGGCCCGCCTACGACCGGATGTGGCAGCGCATCGTGACCATGGTCAGGCGAGCAGGGCATCCGGTGCTCCTGCTGTGCCCGGTCCCCGACCCGGAGGAGCTCGTCCCGGGCGGCCGCTGGGAGGTCCCGGTCCGCTGGGCGCTCCTGGACTGCCCCGATGAGGTGCGCCGCCACCGGCTGCGGGAGCGCGGCTCGCCCCCCCGAGTGGATCGAGGACGCGATGGCCGACGCCGCCCAGGGCCGCACCCTCCTCCCCGCGGTCTTCCCCGGCGACAGAGAGGACGTCGTCGGGCTCGCGGCACGGGTCGTCACGTGGGCCCGTGACGGCGCGGCTCCGAGCGTCGCCCTGCCCTGAGCGCGTGCGCCGTCAGCGGGCGTGCGCCGAGCTCCGCACCCTCAGCGGGCCGTGCGCCGAGCTCCGCGCCGTCAGCGGGCCGTGCGCTGGGCGACCTCCTCCAGCGCGGCGAGGAAGGTGTCCTCCGGCTGTGCGCCCGACACGCCGAACTGCTCCTCGAACAGGAAGAACGGGACCCCGGTGATCCCGAGGCCGCGCGCCCTGTCGAGCTGTTCCCTGACCTCCGGAGCGGCCTCGCCGGTGTCCGTGACGCCTACCTCGGCGGCGAGCTTGGCCAGGACGTCGGCGTCGCCGATGTTGAGCCCGTCGGTGAAGTGCGCCTCGAACAGCCGGTTCGCCATCTCCTCGGCCAGACCCTGGCGAGAGGCCAGCTCGATCAGCCGGTGCGCCTCGAACGAGTTCGCGCTGATCGCGTGGTCGAAGTGGAGCTCCAGGCCCTCCTGGGCGCCGACGGCCGCGACCTGCCGGGTCATCTGCGCCGCGTTGCCGCCGAACTTGCGGTCCAGCGCCTCCAGCAGCGGCTCACCCGTGGCGGGGGCGTCCGGGTTGAGCTCGAAGGGGCGGTGAATCACCTCCACCTCGCCCGCGAAGCGCGCCACGGCCCTGGCGAAGCGCTTGTACCCGATGTAGCACCAAGGACAGACGACGTCGGAAAAAATTTCAACTTTCACGAAAAGTCGTAACAGTCAGTCGGACGCTAGTTCTTCCAGCCTGTGGGGAAGATAACCCGAGTCGTCCACCAGGGCCGAGGCGCCGCGCCACCAGCCGAACCACTCGGCGCTGCGCCACATCCAGTCGACCCGCTCGATCGCGGCCACCACGTCGCCCACGCTCGTCCACGACTCGCCCAGCTGTTCGGGGGTGGCGCCGTGGCGTAGCGCCCAGTCGCGCAGGATGCGCACCGCGTCGTCGGCCACGGGCCGTGCGTAGGGGTCGGGGTCCTCGGCGGGCAGCCGGTGCGGCCCGAGCCCCGCGGCCACTCCCCAGCTCCACTGCGCCTCGGCCGGCTTGGAGTAGCGCAGCGAGGAGAAGTCGAGGTTGGAGCCCAGCTCGCCGTCCGGCCGCCTGGTCACCACCGCGTCGAGCCTGCCGCCCGCGTCGAAGTGGACGACGAGCCGCTCGCCTGGGCCGGCCCCGGCGGGAAGCAGGATGCGGTCCTCGGCCTGCCACGAGTTCAGGTCCACCTCGGACACCGGGCGTCCCCAGAGCGCGTCGGCCGCGTCGTCGGCGATCCAGGCGGCCAGCATCTCCAGCACCGTCAAGTCGGTCCACGGCTCGACCGCCGCGGCGGTGTGCAGCACCTCGACGGGCGCGGGCAGCTTGCCGCCCCGCTCGGCCTCCCACCACTCGCCGCCCAGTTCCCGCACGCCGACCACGAGCGCGGCGAGTGAGGAGAGCTCAGCCGAACGCCTGGTCAGCGAGGCGCCGAGGGCCAGCTCAAGACATCGGGAGGTGCGATCCTCGCCGAGCGTGGCGCGCGCCTCGGCGATCAACGCGGCCGCCGTCGGCCGCTCCTCTCCGAGCAGGTTGTTGATGACTCGTCGTGCCTCGGTCCTTGCGTCTTCAGCGTGTGCCTCCCGCATAGCAGCCACGCTACGCCGGGAGATCCTTTTCCAACAGCTTGTACGGCGAACCTGTATGACGATACGGTCACCCGCGTCAGCGGTTCCCACCTGCGGATGTTCCACTGGTTGCCATCGGCACCGAACGAAGGAGGCACTGGTGCGCTTGACGCCGACCGAGCGGGACCGGCTCCTGCTCTTCACCGCCGCGCAGCTCGCCCGCGCCAGGCGGGCCCGCGGCCTGCGCCTGAACGTCCCCGAGGCGACCGCGCTCATCGCCGACACGGTGTGCGAGGCGGCCAGGGACGGAGCCAGGCTGGCCGAGGCCATCGCGGCGGGCAGGGCGGTGCTCGGCCCCGACGACGTGCTGCCGGGAGTGGCCGACATCGTCACCCAGGTGACGGTCGAGGCGGTCTTCGACGACGGCAGCAGGCTCGCGGTGGTCACCGACCCGGTGGGCGGCGGTTCGCTCGGCGACGCCGCGCCGGGAGCGGTCGTGTCGAGGTCCACGTGGGAGCAGCCGTCCTCACCGGTGCTCGTCGAGGTGCTCAACACCGCCGAGGTGCCGATCTCCGTCACCTCTCACTTCCATTTCTTCGAGGTCAACCCGCGCCTTCGCTTCCCCAGGCAGGAGGCGTACGGCATGCGGCTCAACGTGCCCGCGGGCGCGACAGTGCGCTTCGACCCGGGCATGACGGTGAATGTGGAGCTGGTCCCGATCGGCGGCGGCCGTACCGCGATCGGGTTCGCGGGCCTGGTGGACGGGCCGCTGGACGCGCCGGGCGCGAAGGAGGAGGCGCTGCGCAGAGCGCGCGCCTGCGGATACGAGGGGGCATAGTGCACGACTACATCGGGGTGCACGGGCCGCGCGAGGGCGACCTGGTACGGCTCGGCGACACGGGCCTGGTCGTCCAGGTGGAGCACGACTCGCAGGAGCCGGGAGAGGAGTTCCTCGCCGGGTTCGCCAAGACCGCGCGCGACGGCCTGCACCTGAAGGCCGCCTCCATCCGCGAGACCTGCGACCTGGTGATCAGCAACGTGTTGGTGATCGACGCGCTGCTCGGGGTCAGGAAGGTCTCGATCGGGGTGCGCCAGGGGCGCATCCACGCGATCGGCCGCGCCGGCAACCCCGACACGCTCGACGGCGTGGACGTGGTGGTGGGCACCGGCACCACGATCGTCTCGGGCGAGGGGCTGATCGCCACGGCGGGCGCGATCGACACGCACGTCCACCTGATGTCGCCGCGGATCATGGAGGCGTCGCTGGCGTCGGGCGTGACCACGATCATCGGGCAGGAGTTCGGCCCCGTCTGGGGAGTGGGCGTCAACTCGCCCTGGGCGCTGCGCAACGCCTTCGCCGCCTTCGACGCCTGGCCGGTCAACATCGGCTTCCTGGCGCGCGGCTCGTCGTCGGTGGCCGACCCGCTGGTGGAGGCGCTGGCCGAGGGCGGGGCCTGCGGGTTCAAGGTGCACGAGGACATGGGCGCGCACACCAGGGCGCTCGACACCGCGCTGCGGGTGGCCGAGGAGCACGACGTGCAGGTGGCGCTGCACACCGACGGGCTGAACGAGTGCCTGTCGGTCGAGGACACGCTCGCCGTGCTGGAGGGCAGGACCATCCATGCCTTCCACATCGAGGGCTGCGGTGGCGGCCACGTCCCCAACGTGCTGCGCATGGCGGGCGTCGCCAACGTGATCGGCTCGTCGACCAACCCCACGCTGCCGTTCGGGCGCGACGCGCTCGGCGAGCACTACGACATGATCGTGGCCGCCCACGGGCTCAAGCCCGATCTGCCCAGCGACCAGATCATCGCCCGCGAGCGGATCAGGGCGGGCACGATGGGCGCCGAGAACGTGCTGCACGACCTGGGCGTCATCGGCATCACCTCCTCCGACGCGCAGGGCATGGGCCGCGCGGGCGAGACGGTCCGCCGTACCTTCCAGCTGGCCTCGAGGTTCTCGACGGGCGAGCCGGACAACGAGCGTGTGCTGCGCTACATGGCCAAGCTGACGATCAACCCGGCGATCGCGCACGGCCTGTCGCACGAGGTCGGCTCGATCAGCGTCGGCAAGCTGGCCGACATCGTGCTGTGGAACCCCGCCTCGTTCGGCGCGAAGCCGTGGCTGGTGCTCAAGGCGGGCTTTCCCGCGTGGGGCGTGACCGGCGACCCGAACGCCTCCATCGACGTCTGCCAGCCCCTGGTGTACGGCCCGCAGTTCGGCGGGCACGGCGCCACCCCCGCCGAGCTGTCGGTCGCCTTCGTCAGCGGGGTGTCGCAGGCCCTGCCGACCAGGCGCCGCCAGGTGCCGGTCCGCGGCACGCGCGGGATCGGGCCCGCCTCGATGGTGCGCAACGACCGCCTCGGCGAAGTCAGGGTCGACCCGCGCACCGGGCAGGTCACGCTCGACGACCAGCCCATAGGCACGGAGCCGGCCTCGTCGGTGCCGCTCAGCCGCCTCTACTTCCTCTGACGAACCGCCGAAGACAGAAGGACTCGCCATGACACCTGCCGCCGCCGGCTTCCGGATGCCCGCCGAGTGGGAGCCGCACGCCCGCACCTGGATGGCCTTCCCGACCGCCAACCCGACCTTCACCGACCTGGAGGCCGCACGCAGGGCGTGGGGCCAGGTGGCCGACACGATCGCCAGATACGAGCCCGTCGTGATGGTCGCCAACACCGGTGAGAGCGCCGACGCCCGCTACTACCTCGACCCCGGCATCACCGTGGTCGAGCGGCCCATCGACGACGCGTGGCTGCGCGACAGCGGTCCCACCTTCCTGGTGGACGGCAAGGGCGGGCTCGCCACGGCGAACTGGGTGTTCAACGGCTGGGGCCAGCAGAGCTACGCCCGCTGGGAGAACGACTCCAAGGTGGGCGCGCACGTCTCGGGGATGGCCGACGCGGTGCCGTACACCTCGTCGATGGTCAACGAGGGCGGCGGCATCCACGTGGACGGCGAGGGGACGGTGCTGCTGACCGAGACCGTCCAGCTCGACCCCTTCCGCAACCCCGGCTGGACGCGCGAGCGGGTCGAGGCCGAGCTGAAGGCGTTCGTCGGCGCGGAGAAGTGCCTGTGGATGCCGCGCGGGCTCACCGCCGACTACGGCCTGTACGGCACGCGCGGCCACATCGACGTCTTCGCCGCCTTCGTCCGCCCCGGCCTGGTCGTCGCGCACAGCCAGCCCGACCCCTCGCACCCCGACCACGAGGTCTGCCGCGAGAACATCGCCCTGCTGCGCTCGTTCACCGACGCCCGCGGACGCGCGCTCGAGGTCGTCGAGGTGCCCGCGCCCACGGTGACGGAGGTGGACGGCGAGCCCGTCGACTACTCCTACATCAACCACTACCTCGCCAACGACGCGGTCGTGCTGTGCGCCTTCGACGACCCGCGCGACGCGGAGGCCGCCGCGCTGTTCGCCAAGCTCTTCCCCTCGCGGACGGTCGAGCTGGTGGATGCGAGGGAGATCTTCGCGGGCGGCGGCGGCATCCACTGCATCACGCAGCAGCAGCCTGCCGTCTCGGGCGTGCACGGATAGCGGGGCCGGTCGCGGCGGCGACCTTGGGGACGGGGCGCGGGCCGAGAGCGGGTCACCGCGACACGGCCAGCAGCCTGCGCAGCGCCCCTGTCAGCACCTCGGGGTCCTTCAGCGCGGGATCGGCCAGCGCCGAGGGCATCCCGAGCCCGTCGAGCAGGGCGAGCACCTGGCTGGCCAGCCGTACGGGATCGTCGCCGGCCTCGAAGCTGCCGTCGGCGATCCCGTCGGCGATCACCTCGGCCAGCAGGCCGCGCCACGCCGCGTAGTCGCGCAGGAACTCCCCCCGCCACTCCACGTCCCGCAGCGCCCACCGCCACGACTCCACCCACACCCGCCAGCCGCCGCCCTCCTCGCCCGCGATGTGCTCGGCGATGTGCACGATCCGCTCCCACGGCGAGCCCTCCAGGCCTTGCCTGACCGCCTCCAGGTCGGTGGTCGCGGCGTGACGGAAGGCGGCGACGAGCAGGTCCTCGCGGTTGCCGAAGTAGTACTGCAGCGTGCTGATCGGCACTCCCGAGACCTCGGCGACGTCGGCGAACCTGGTCGCCTCCGCCCCGCGCTCGGCGATCACCCGCGCGGCGCCCTCGAGCACGTCCTGCCTACGCCGCCCGGCCCGTCTGCCCATGTCCCCCTATCTATCACGAGCCCGTCGGCCACGAGCCCGCTGCCGAAGGCCGAAGCGGGACAATGGGCGCGTGACCGATGACCGGATCCTCCTGACCCCGCTGACCGTGGCGGACGCCGACGAGATGGTGGACGTCCTGAGCGGCGACGATCTGTACGCCTTCATCGGCGGCGCGGCCCCCACGCTGGAGGGGCTGCGCGCCCGCTACGCGCGGCAGGTCGTCGGCCGCTCCCCCGACGGGCTGACGGAATGGCACAACTGGATCATCCGCCGCGGCTGCGACGGGCAGGCGGTCGGGTACGTGCAGGCGACGATCACCGAAGGGGGCCGCAGGGCCGAGATCGCCTGGGTGGTCGGCGTCGGCTGGCAGCGGAGGGGATACGCCACCGAAGCGGCACAGGCCATGATCGACTGGCTCCTCGCCAGGGACGTCGGCTCCGTCGTGGCGCACATCCACCCCGGAAACGCCGCCTCCGCCGCCGTCGCCACGAAGGCGGGGCTCACGCCCACCGACCGGTTCGAGGACGGCGAGCGGCTGTGGGTACTGAAGCGGGGATGACCGGCCAGGTCACTGGTCGGCGACGAGCTTGCCGCCCTCCAGGAACGTCTTCAGCGCCGAGAGGATCATGATCCAGCCGCCGCTGGTGCCCTCGAGCATCTTGCTGTCGGGGCTGTCGAAGCCGTCGTGGATGATCGTCAGCTTGATGCCCATCATCGGGATCTCGGCGGGCTCGATCTCGAAGGTCACCCTCGACCGCTCCTTGACGGCCTCGGCGAACGCCTCGTCGGACTCGAACAGCTCGCGGTGTATGGGCTGGAGCGTGTGCCAGGTGAACGACAGCCGCTTGCCCGGCTCCGCCTCGAGGACCCGCTGACCCAGTTCCTCGAACTCCCCGTCGGGGGAGGACTTCCAGCGCACGGGCGAGCCGATCTCCCAGGTGGACTCGGGGCCCATGCCGCCCATGTAGACCTTGATGAGCTCGGGGTCGGTGAGGGCCTGGTAGAGCTTCTCCGCGGTGGTCTGGATGTAGGTCACGTAGACGAACTCGGGCTTGGTGTTCATGGGTGGCGCCTCCAGCGATTGCTTCAGTTGGGCCAGTGCGGACAGCCGCCCTCGTTCGTAGCGGCCGATCCAGCGGTCGGCGATGTCGTGGATGGGCACGGGGTTGAGGTAGTGCAGCTTCTCCCTGCCATGCCGCACGGTGCTGATCAGGTTGGCGGCCTCCAGCACCGTCAGGTGCTTGCTCACCGCCTGCCTGCTCATGCCGAGCCCCTCGGTCAGCTCCAGCAGCGTCTGCCCGTTGCGCGCGTTGAGCCGGTCGAGCAGGCTCCTGCGGCTCGCGTCGGCCAGGGCTTTGAACACCGCGTCCACACTCGCAGAATAGGCAACCATTTAGTTGCCTGTCCAGCCGCGCAGGAGGTTGCCGAGGATCGCCACACCCTCGCCGATCTCCGCGGGCGTCCGCGCGGCGTATCCCATGACCAGCCCCCGCGGGCCGGGGCGCTGGGTGTGCCACGACAGCGGCTGGACCTTCACGCCGCGGGCCAGCGCGGCCGCGGCCAGGTCGGTGTCGGCGGGCCCCGCCGCGTAGGTGACCATCAGGTGCAGCCCGGCGGCCGCCCCGTGCGCCACCGCCCCCGGCAGGCGCTCGGCGATCGCCTGGACCATGGCGTCCCTGCGCCGCCTGTGACGGGTGCGCAGCAGGCGCAGGTGGCGCTCCATCGCGCCGCTCTCCATGAGCGCGGCGAGGACCAACTGCGGCAGTACGGCGTTGCCGAGGTCGGCGAAGCGCTTGGCGTCGACGAGCGCGTCCCTGTACCGCGAGGGCGCGAGCAGCCAGCCCACGCGCAGCGCGGGAGCGAGCAGCTTGGAGACGCTGCCCGCGTAGAAGACCCGCTCGGCCAGCATCGAGCGGACGGCGGGCACGGGCGAGCGGTCGTAGCGGTGCTCGGCGTCGTAGTCGTCCTCGACGATCAGCCCGCCGTCCTTCGCCCAGTCCAGCAGCGCGCGGCGGCGCCGGCCGCCGAGGACCACGCCGGTCGGGAACTGGTGGGCGGGGGTCAGCAGGACGGCGGGCGCGCCGAGCACGCGTAGTTCGTCCACCCGTACGCCCTCCGCGTCGACGGTGACGGGCGGGGTGCGCACGCCCGCCTCGTTCAGGTGCTGCCGGGCTCCGAGCGAGCCAGGCTCCTCCACCGCCATCTCGTCGACGCCCTCCCTGCCCAGCACGTGGGCCAGCAGGCCGAGCGCCTGAGCGGTCCCCGACACGATGAGCACCTCGCCGGGATCGGCCCTGATCCCCCTGTTGCGCGCCAGCCAGTGGACCACAGCGGTGCGCAGGGCGAGCGCTCCCCTGGGGTCGCCGTAGCCGAGGTCGGCGGCCGCCAGGCCGGTGAGCACCGAGCGTTCGGCTCTGAGCCATGCCGTACGGGGGAAGGCGGCCAGGTCGGGCAGGCCGGGTGACAGGTCGATGCGGGCCGGTGCGGCGCGCAGCGCGTCGAAGACGTCGGCCACGGGCTCGGCCGCGAACAGCGCCCCCGGCGTGGTCCCGCGGGGCGGCCCGAGCGGCTGGGGCGGCGTCGCGGGCACGGCGACGACGACCGTTCCCGCCCTCCCACGGCCGGCCACGTGGCCCTCCTCCCGCAACCGCTGGTAGGCCTCGGTGACCACACCGCGCGAGACGCCCAGCTCCCCCGCCAGCACCCGTGTCGCGGGTAGCCTGCCGCCCACCGGCAGGCTGCCGTCGGCCATGGCGAGCCTGAGCCGCCCGGCCAGCCAGTCGGACAGGCCGCCCGCGGGCGCGTCGCCCGCGTCCAGTTGAAGGAAGTCGGACCCGACGGTTATGGACCTGCGAGAAGCGCCCTGATTGGACCTGTTCATAAGGCCATTATCGCGTCAGTGTGGACGAGTGAGTATCGCGTTCTTCCTGACCACGCTGGTCGTGGTCGCCACTCCTGGCACCGGCGTCGTCTACACGCTCTCGGCGGGGCTGTCGCGCGGGCGCTCGGCGAGCGTCGTGGCCGCGTTCGGCTGCACGCTCGGCATCGTCCCGCATCTGGTGGCGACGATCACCGGGCTCGCCACGCTGCTGCATGCCAGCCCCGTGGCCTTCCAGGTGCTGAAATATCTAGGGGTGGCCTACCTGCTGTTCATGGCGTGGGCCGCGCTGCGCGACAAGGGCTCGGTGGCCGTGGACGAGGACGCCGCGCCCCGCTCGGCGACCCGCATGATCGTCTCCGGCATCCTGATCAACATACTCAACCCGAAGCTGACCATGTTCTTCCTCGCCTTCCTGCCGCAGTTCGCCGACACCGGCCAGGAGATGCTGTGGCTCGGCGTGGTGTTCATGCTGCTCACCTTCGTCGTCTTCGCCGCGTACGGCGTGTGCGCCGCGTCGGTGCGCGACCAGGTCACCTCCCGGCCCAGCGTGATGGCCTGGATGGGGCGGATCTTCGCCGCCTCCTTCGTCGCCCTCGGCGTCCGCCTCGCCCTCACCGACCTCTAGGAGCCCTCATGGACTTCCAGCATTCGCCCCTGATCCGGTCGGACTTCCCCGAGCTCGCGGCGGGTGTGCTGCTCGCGGAGGGGATCACCGCCGACGCCGCTCCCGACCTGGACAGGTTCGCCGCCGTCGCCAAGGAGCGGCTCGCGGCAGGCACGGAGGCGGACTTTCCCGAGATCCAGGCGTGGCGGCGGGCGTTCTCGAAGATGGGGCTGAAGCCGACGCAGTACCGGTGCGCGTCCGAGTCGCTGTTGCGGCGCTTCAGGAAGGAGGGGTCGCTGCCGCGCATCCACCCGCTGATCGACCTGTGCAACGCGATCTCGCTGGCCTACGCGATCCCCGTGGCGGTCTTCGACCGCGCCCGCGTCGCCGGGAGCATGGAGGTCCGTCACGCGGCAGGCGACGAGACCTATCTGACCTTCGGCGGCGAGGTCGAGCGGCCCGACCCCGGTGAGGTGATCTTCGCCGACGCCGAAGGGCGCGCGCACGCCCGCCGCTGGTCGAACAGGCAGAGCGGCCACTCGGCCGTCAGGGACTCGACGAGCGCCGTCCTGATCGTCGCCGAGGCGATGCACGCGACGGCGCGCGCCGACGTCGAGGCGCTCACGGCGGCGCTGGCCGAGGAGCTGTCGCGCACCTGGTCGGCCCGCCCCGAGACCTCGATCAGGAGCAGCTGACCCCGGGGAGTCCGGCAGCCCGGACGTCCGGGCGGCGAGGGCCCGGCCTGCGCGGGCGGGAGCCGCGGGTCCGGCCGACAGCGGGGGGACGCGCGGCTACCGGCGGCCCGCCCTGCCGAGCACCCAACCGATCGCGGCGCTGCCCAGGGCGATGCCCGCACCCATGCCGAAGGCGGCCAGCATGACCCACGGGCGGGTCTGGGCGTGCTCCTTCGTGGGGCGCGGCCGTTCGAAGACCGGTCCCGCCGTCTCCGATGCCGCCCGCTGGACGACGGGCTCGGCCGGGCCGCGGTCCTGGACGGCGGCCGAACGCAGGGGGCCCGCCTGAGCGGGAACGGCGGGCGCGTGCCCGCTCGACCCCGCCGCTCCCGCCAGAGCGGCGGCCTGGGCGGGGACCCCCGAGACCAGGTGGGACTCCACGGCGCTGAAGAAGTCGCCCGCCGTGCGCTTGGCGACCGAGCCGAGCATCCGCTGCCCCACCCCGCCGATCATCCCGCCGACCACGGCCTCGGCGTCGTAGTCGATGCGCGTCCCGCCCTCGATCTCGGCCAGCCGTACCTCCACGGTGGCCTCGACCGTGCCGGGCGCGCCCTGCCCCCGCGCCCTCAGCACGAAGCGTTCGGGCGGCGACGGCTCCGACAGCGCCACCTCGCCCTGATACAGACCCTTGATCGAGGCGACGCCCGCGCTGACCGTCATTCGGTAGGTGCCGGGGCCCGTCTCCTCCAGGCGCTCACAGCCCGGGATGGTGCGCACCAGCACCGCCGGGTCCTGGAGCGCGTCCCACACACGATCTCTGCCGATGCCGAGCACCGCACTGCCTGTGACCTTCACAAAGGCCACTCTAGGCAGCGGCAGGCCCCTTCCTCATGGCAACTCACGCCGAGAATGGTCCATGATCCATGGCAGGATGGGGTTCCATGGTCAGGGGGCGATTCGGGGGAACGCGCCTGGCGCGCGTGTCGGCGGGCATGATGGCGGCCACACTGGTCGCGGGTTGTGCGGCAGGGCAGGCGAGGCCGCCGTCCTCCGCGGCGCCGTCCTCCGCGCCGCCCGTCACGGCCGGACCGCGGCAGCGGGCGGACCCGCCCGGCGTCCTTCCCCGGCCCGGCGAGGTGCGGCCGATCCCCTCCGACGGCTCCGGCCTGCCGGTGATCAGCTCGATCCCCACCAGGCGCAAGGTGGTGTTCCTGACCATCGACGACGGCTGGGAGCAGGACCCCGGCTTCCTCAGGCAGGTGCGCGAGCAGCGCATCCCGATCACCGCCTTCGTCATGCGTGACGCGGTGGAGGCGTTGGGCGCGCCCGACCCCGCGGGCGGCGTCGGCAAGTACGTCGGCCGCGGCAAATGGGGCTACTTCCGGCAGTTACGCGACGCGGGCGTGCCGATCGAGAACCACACGCTCACCCATCCCAACCTCCGCACGCTCGGCTACGAGGCGCAGAAGGCCGAGATCTGCGGCTCGTCCAAGCTGATCCGCAAGCAGATCGGCACGCGCCCGACGCTGTTCAGGCCACCGTTCGGCAACTACGGCGCCGACACCCAGCGGGCCGCCAAGGCGTGCGGCATCGAGGCGCTGCTGCTGTGGACGGCCACCGTGCAGCCGGGCGGGAAGATCGCCTACCAGGTGCCCGACAAGCGGCTGCGCCCTGGCGACATCCTGCTGCTGCACTTCAGACCCGACCTGGCCAGAGACTTCACGATCCTGGTCGACAAGATCAGGCGCAGGGGTTACGAGCTCGGCAACCTGGATGCCTACCTGAAGGCGGCTGTCCGCCGGGCGAAGTAGGGGCGAATCAGCCGCGCGGGTGACGCACGGCGGCCCTCCCACCGGCGATCGTTGACCTCGGAGGGGGAACTCCGGGGAGCACTCAAGGGGTGCGAGGTGTGCGGCCTCGCACCCCTTGAGCATGTCTGTGACGAAGATCGCAGCGTATCCCCGTCGCTTTGCTCTACAGCTCGTAGTACTACTTTTAGTAGAACTACAACTCGTAGAGCTCCAAGCCCGTGAGGGGAAGATGGACGCGCTTGATCTGGCACGGTGGCAGTTCGGGGTCACCACCGTGTACCACTTTCTGTTCGTACCGTTGACGATCGGTCTCGGCGTCTTCGTCGCCGGACTCCAGACCGCCTGGCACCGCACAGGCAAGGAGCACTATCTGCGCCTGACGAAGTTCTTCGGGAAGCTCTTTCTGATCAACTTCGCGATGGGCGTGGTGACGGGCATCGTGCAGGAGTTCCAGTTCGGCATGAACTGGAGCGAGTACTCCGTGTTCGTGGGCGACGTCTTCGGCGCTCCGCTGGCGCTGGAGGCGCTGCTCGCCTTCTTCATGGAGTCGACGTTCCTGGGACTGTGGATCTTCGGTTGGGACAAACTGCCGAAGCGGGTCCATCTGGCCACCATCTGGGCGGCGGTGATCGGCTCGAACATCTCCGCCTACTTCATCCTCGCCGCCAACGCGTGGATGAAGCACCCCGTCGGCTACGAGGTGGTGGACGGCAAGGCGCGGATGACCGACCTGTGGGCGGTGCTGACCAACTCCACCGCGCTCGCCCAGGTGCCGCACGTGATCGCGGCCAGCTTCATCGTGGCGGGCGGCTTCGTGCTGGCGGTCAGCGGCTACCGGCTGCTCAAGGGCGACATCACCTTCAGGAGCCCGCTGCGCGGCGCGCTCGTCATGACAGCGATCGCCGGGGCCGTCGTGGCCGGCACGGGCGACATGTCGGCCAAGCTGATGTACGAGCAGCAGCCGATGAAGCTGGCCGCCGCCGAGGGCCTGACCCACGACACCAAGGGCGCGCCCTTCCACGTGCTGCCGGGCGTCGAGATCCCCAAGCTGCTCAGCTTCCTGTCGGCCAACGACTTCGAGGCCACCGTCCAGGGCACCGAGGACGTCCAGCGCCGACTGGAGCAGCGGTTCGGCCCCGGCGACTACCGGCCTGACCAGCAGGTCGTCTTCTGGTCCTACCGGGTGATGCTCAGCTTCGGACTGTCGACCGTGGGCCTGTCGGTGCTCGGCCTGTGGCTGACCCGCAGGCGCAGGCAGGTACCGCCGTGGTACGCCAGGGCGCTGCTGCTGGCGCTCCCGCTGCCGCTGCTCGCGATCATCGCAGGGTGGCTGCTCAGCGAGATCGGGCGGCAGCCGTGGACGGTGGCGGGCGAACTGCTCACCGCCTCCAGCGTCTCGCCGGGGGTGTCTCTGGCCGAGGTGGCCACCTCGCTGACGCTGTTCACCCTCGTGTACGGCGTGCTGGCGGTGGCCGAGGCCGTCCTGCTGGTCAGGAGCGTCAAGAAGGGTCCCGAACAGCTTCCCGCGCCGGCCCCCGAGCGGGTGCGCGAGCCCTCGCTCATGTACTGAGGAGAGCACAGTGATCGATATCTGGTTCGTCATCATCGCCTTCCTCTGGACCGGCTACTTCGTCCTCGAGGGCTTCGACTTCGGGGTCGGCATGCTGTCGCCGTTCCTCGGCGGGAACGAGGGGCAGCGCAAGCAGATCCTGCAGACCATCGGCCCCGTGTGGGACGGCAACGAGGTCTGGCTGATCACCGCGGTGGGCGCGATGTTCGCCGCCTTCCCCGCCTGGTACGCCGGCTTCCTCAGCTCCTTCTACCTGCCGCTCACGCTGGTGCTGGCCGGGCTGATCGTGCGCGGCGTGGCGCTGGAGTGGCGCGGCAAGCTGGAGCACGCCTCCGACCGGGCATGGGCCGACGTGGGCATCCTGGTCGGCAGCGCGCTGCCCGCCTTCCTGTGGGGCGCCGTCTTCGCCGACGTGCTGCTGGACAGCGGCGTCGCCGCCCTGGTGGGCGGCGCGTTCTCGCTGGCGGTCACCCTGCTGCACGGCGCGGTGTTCCTGGCGCTCAGGACCGAGGGCCAGGTACGGCGGCGCGCCCGCGCCGCCGCGATGGGCGCCGTCTTCGCCGTCATCCCGCTGGCGATCGTCGCCCTGCCCGCCATCCCCGGCGAAGGCGACCTCTCCGTGTGGGTCGCCGCGGGCGGCGCGATGGCGCTGCTGGCCGCGGGCGGCTCGCTGATCTGGCGGCGCAGGGAGGGCTGGGCGTTCGCCGCCACGGCCGGGGCGATCGTCCTGACCTCGGCCGCGCTGTTCGGGATGCTGGCGGCCAGGCCGCTGCCCGGGCTGACGCTGGCCGAGGCCGCCTCGGGCCCGTACACGCTCAACGTGCTGACCTGGATCGGCCTGGCCATCCTGCCCTTCGTGCTGGGCTACCAGGGCTGGACGTACTGGGTGTTCAGGAAGCGGATCTCAGCCCCTGGCGGCGCCGCCCAGGTAGAGGGCGCCCAGGCGGGGATCGGCCACTAGGTCGCGCGCGGACCCGGAGATGTGGACCGTGCCGAGGTCGAGCACGCAGCCGACGTCGGCCATCTCCAGGGCCCTTCGCGCGTTCTGCTCGACGAGCAGGACGGCGACGCCGGTGCGGCGCATCAGGTCGATCTGGTCGAAGACGGTCTGGATGGTCCTGGGGTCCAGGCTCATCGAAGGCTCGTCGAGCAGCACCGCCTTGGGCTCCAGCATCAGCGCGCGGGCGAACTCCACCTGCTTCTGCTGCCCGCCCGAACAGCAGGCCCGCGATGCTCCCCCACCGCTCGCCGACGACGGGGAAGAGCTCCTTCACCCGCTCGGCACGCCGGTTCAGCAGCGCGTGGTCGCGCACGGTGAAGCCACCGAGCAGGACGTTCTCGGCGACGGTCATCTCGCGGAAGACGCTGTGGCCCTGCAGCACGTGCTCCAGGCCCCTGGTCAGCAGGTCCTGCGGCGAGCGGCCCGTGACGTCCTCGCCCGACAGGACGACCGTGCCCGAGCGGGGGCCAGCAGGCCGCTGGCCACCTTGAGCACGGTGGACTTGCCCGGGCGCAGTACCGGCTCGCCACGCTGAAGCTCCCCTGACCGCACGCCCGGCGGGTCGCCCCGGGGCCCTGGCTGCCCCGGAGCGACCCTGGCCCGCTACTCGATGCCAACCGCCGCGTACGCCGCCGTGATCGCGGTCAGCACGGGCTCGAGCTGCCTGGGGCTTCCGGCGAGGTACACCTTCGCCACGTCCCGCAGCGCCACGGGCACGTCGGCGAAGTCGGCGAGCCTGCTCAGCCGCACCATCGCCAGGTAGACGAGCACGAGCCAGTCCCTGGCGTCCAGGACCGGCGTCCCCTCGGGCGTGGTGGAGGTGAGCAGCAGGTGCGCGGCCTTGTTGGGGATGCCGCTGTTGGTGTGGACGCCGCCGTTGTCGGCCCTGGTGCGCACGAAGTCGCGCATGTGTGCCGGCTGGCCGAAGGCCGCGGGGTCGCTGAGCGAGCGCAGCCCCTCGCCCGTCGGGCGCCAGCCGGCCCCGAGCTCCCAGGTCCAGGTGTCGGTCCGCTCCTGTGCCGCGGCCTCGTACCAGTTCTTGATCGCGATCCCGAAGACGTCGGCGAAGGACTCGTTGAGCGCC
Organism: Nonomuraea sp. NPDC049152; assembly: GCF_040648355.1. NCBI lineage: Bacteria > Bacillati > Actinomycetota > Actinomycetes > Streptosporangiales > Streptosporangiaceae > Nonomuraea > Nonomuraea sp. NPDC049152. The sequence goes on from NZ_JBEZDO010000029.1 coordinate 41,142, forward strand.
CCCGCCTGGTCCTGATACACCAGGCCGCTGGAGCTCTCGATGACGCCGTGGGTGAGCTCGTGCCCGATCACGTCGAGGAAGCGGGCGGTGCTCACCAGGACTCCCGCCGGGTTGCGCATCTGGCCGTACCACATGCGGCCCTTCCACCAGGCGGCGTTGCGCCACTCGGGCCCCTCACCGACCGTGCAGTTGATGACCGAGGTGAGCGCCATCCCCTGGTCGTCGATGCTGTCGCGGCTGAGGACGCTCCGGTAGAAGTCGAAGACCCTTGTCGCGTTGGCGTGGGCGGAGACCGCGCCCTTGAACTTCTCCCCCAGGTCGGGGTCGGCCGCCTGGACGGGGTCGGGTAACGGCGGGTTCTCGTTGAGGTCGGCCAGGGCCAGGTCGTGGGTGACGATGTTCCTGAGCTTGTCGCGCAGGGCGAAGGCGCCGGCCAGCTTGTCGCCCCAGATGCGGTCGACGAGCGTGCCGTTCTCGTCGAAGCCGCGCAGTTTGGTCGGGATGTCGACCGTGGGCGTGACGCCGAAGTGGTAGAGGATCGTGCCGTCCTCGGCGTCCACCAGGTAGTCGACCTGCGGGTCGAGGTCGCGGGGCGAGGGGTCCTCCATGCCGTGCCCGTTGACGCCCGCCCGGCCGTCGGGGGAGGTCCTGGCCTCGGGCAGGACGGCGGGCAGCCCGTGCAGATGCCAGGCCAGGTGCCACGTGCCCGCCTCGTCGAGGTAGTAGGTGAGGCTGGGCGGCGCCGTACCGGCCTCTTCGAGAGCGGCGCCGGTGGCCTCGGCCACGCGGGCCAGCGCGGCCGACGGGTCGATGGCGGGAGCGCCGGGCGCGCCGAGGACCTCGGTGAGCCGCGCGTCCATGGCGACGAGCTCCCTGGCCTGGTCGAGTTCGACGAGCACGTCGCTGCCGAAGATCGGGATCCGCGCGTGGGTCTGGTCGAAGCGCACGAGCGTGGTGCCCGAGGCGGGCGTCTGGCGAGAGGACCTGAGCGCCAGATCGGGCACCCTGGCGGGCGACTCCGTTGCCAGCGCGGCCCTGAAGCCCGGGGCGGAGGCGTCCTCGGCGAGCTTGTGGTCGAGGTAGAACCTGGCGGCGGCCTCGTTGGAGGTGAAGCGTGGCGCGACGGCCTCGAGCCCCGGCGCGACGCCGGTGAACGCGCCCGGCGGCCTGGGCCTGCCCCCTGCGTCGGGGTCGTCGGCGATGTGGTAGCGCATCCGGTCGAAATGCCGGCTCATGGCGCTCCCCCCTACGTGAGTTGAAGACTTGTGGCGTCATCGTGAGCCGCCGGGGCGGCTTTGTCATGAGTAGGGGCAGACCAGGTCTGGTTTGATATGGCGAATGGGTCTCTTACGGCATCGCGGCTTCGTGCTCCTGTTCGGCGCGGACACCATCAGTCAGGTCGGCACGCAGGTCAGCATGGTGGCCCTGCCGCTGGTGGCGGTCGTGGCGTTGCACGCCTCGCCGTTCGAGACGGGCCTGCTGGTCGCGGCCGAGACCGCCGCTTTCCTGCTCATCGGGCTGCCGGCGGGGGTGTGGGTGGACAGGCGGCCCCGCCGCCCGATCCTGATCATCGGCGACCTGGCGCGGGCCTTCCTGCTGGCCTCGGTGCCGGTCGCCTGGTGGCTGGGCGTGCTGTCGATGCCGCAGCTCTACGTGGTTGGCCTGTGCGTCAGCGTGGCCACCGTCTTCTTCGACGTCGCCTACCAGAGCTACCTGCCGTCGCTGGTCGAACGCGAGCAGATCGTGGAGGGCAACGCCAAGCTGGAGATCGTCCGCTCGGGCGCGCAGGTGGCCGGTCCTGGCGCGGCGGGCTGGCTGGCTGGTCCAGCTCGTCACGGCGCCGGTGGCGATCGTGGTCGACGCGATCAGTTTCCTGCTGTCGGGTCTGCTGCTGGCGGGCATCAGGTCCGACAGGGACGTCCCCGCCCGCGACGAGCGGCGCGGCCTGGTCAGGGAGATCGGCGAGGGTCTGGCGTTCGTGCTGCGGCACCCGATCCTGCGCATGATCGCCGCCTGCACGGCCAGCGCCAACCTGGCCAACGCCATGAACAACGCGCTCTCCGTGCTCTTCCTCATCAACGTCGTCGGCATCACGCCGGGGGTGATGGGGTTGCTGTTCTCGGTCGCGGGCGTCGGCGGTCTGGTGGGCGCCGCGCTGGTCGGCCCGATGTCGAGGTGGGCCGGCTCGGCCAGGACGATCTGGCTGTCGAGTCTGCTCACGACGCCGTTCATCCTGCTGGTGCCGTTGGCCGCGCAGGGCTGGCGGCTCGGCCTGTACGCCTTCGCCTGGTTCGTGGTGAGCGTGGGCATCGTCGTCTACAACGTGTCGCAGGTCAGCTTCCGACAGGCGATCACCCCCGACCATCTGCTGGGCAGGATGAACGCGACGATGCGGTTCATCGTGTGGGGCACGCTGCCACTGGGCGCGCTCATCGGCGGCGTCCTCGGCGAGCACCTGGGTGTGCTGCCCGCCGTGTGGATCGCCTGCGCGCTGACGCCGCTGTCGGTGATCCCGCTGCTGCTGTCGCCGCTGCGGAGGATGCGCGATCTGCCCGAGCCGGTCAGCCCTTGACCCTGTGGTCCTTCAGGTGCAGGTCGCCGCCGAGCCTGCGCTGCACGCGCTCCAGCACGGCCCTGCTGGACAGGGCGGTCCACAGCGGGCCGACCAGGTGCGGGTTGTACTCGGGCGCGGTGTCCATCCACGCGTCCTTGCCCTCCTGGGTGGTGAACGTGGTGAGGAAGAACTCGCCGTCGCCGGTCTCGCAGTGTCCCTGCCTGAGGTCGCCGGCGTCGATCTGGATGTGAGGCGTGCACCCGGCCTTGGCGGCCAGTTGCTCGACGGTCAGCGACTGGGCGGCGGCCACGTACCCGCCGCCACCGTTGCCACCGTTGCCGCCGCCGTCTCCTGGTGAGCAGGCCGCGAGCACCAGCACGAAAGCCGCTATGCGGAGATAAGTCATCACGTCTGGAGGTACGCGCCCCTCCTCGTCGGAGTTCAGCGCAGCACCACGCAGCCGCGCGCCTCCAGTGCCCGCAGGACGGCGTCGCCGCCGTCGAGCTTGTTCCACCGCAGATCCAGCTTCTCCAGCGCGGGCAGCTCGGCTAACTGGGACGGGACCGTCCGCAGCCTGTTGCCGCGCAGGTCGAGGTGCCTCAGCCCGGCCAGGCTCCCGATCCGGCCCGGCACCTCCGTCAGGTGGTTGTTGCGCAGGTCGAGCAGGCGCAGCGCGTCGGGCAGCGGCGGCAGCCTGGTCAGCCGGTTGCCCTGCAGGTGCAGCTCGCGCAGCTCGGTCAGGCCGCCGACGGTCTCGGGCAGCGTGGTCAGCCTGTTGTTGTAGAGCCGCAGCTCCTTCAGCGCCGCCATCCCGCCGATCGAGTCGGGCAGCTCGGTGAGCTCGTTGTCGGTCAGGTTGAGGTAGGCCAGGCCGCTCAGCTTCCCCAGCGACTCGGGCACCGAGGTGAAGGCGTTGTCGCTGAGATAGAGGTAGTCGGTCAGGTGCAGCTCGCCGATCGCAGGAGGGATCTCCCGCAGGGCGTTGTGGCCCAGGTCGAGCATCCGCAGGCGGGACAGGCCGCCGATCGCGTCCGGCACCGAGGTCAGCCGGTTCTCGGCCAGGTTGAGCGACTCCAGCCCCTCCAGCCTCCACACCGTGTCGGGCACCCGCGTCAGCCGGTTGCCGCCCGCCGCCAGGTGTCTCAGCGGGCCGAGGTCGGTGGGCAGGTCCTCCAGGGCGTTGCCGTACACGAAGAGGCTCTCCAGGTACGGCGGGCACGCGGGCAGCTCGGCGAGCCTGTTGCCGTCGAGGTGCAGCGCCCTGAGCGAGGGCGGCAGCGCGGGCAGCGAGGTGAGCAGGTTGCCGTCGAGACGCAGCTCCTCCAGCCGGGCCAGCTCACCCACCCGGGCGGGCAGCTCGGTCAGCCGGTTCCAGGCCAGGTCGATCAGACGGACGTCGTCGGCCACGACGGGCAGCTCGGTCAGGCCCGCCGACGGCGCTCGAAGCTCGCTCACCCTCCGGATCTTAGATGGAACAGCTCCGACGGCGAGATCGGCATCCTGTCGATCGCCAGGCCCTCCGCGTCCTCGATCGCGCCGGCGATCACCGCGGCCACCGGGATGACGCCCGCCTCGCCCGCGCCCTTGATGCCGAGCGGGTTGAGCGGCGAGGGCGTCTCCAGGTGGTCGGTCTCGATGCGCGGGACCTCCGTGGCGTACGGCATGAGGAAGTCCATGAACGAGGCGTTGAGCAGCTGGCCGTGCGAGTCGTAGACCATCCGCTCGTACAGCGCCCCGCCCACGCCCTGGGCGACGCCGCCGTGGATCTGCCCCTCGACGATCATCGGGTTGATGAGCTTGCCGCAGTCGTGGACGACGGCGTAGCGCAGGATGCGGATCTCGGCGGTGTCCTTGTCGGTCTCGACGATCGCGGCGTGCATGCCGGCGGCGAAGGTGGAGCGCAGCGGCGAGTAGTAGTCGCGGCCCTCCAGCCCCGGCTCGTCGCCCTCGGCGACGGGCGGTTTGTCGTAGGAGGCGCCGCCGCCGGAGAACTGGGTCGCCTTGGCGGTCTCGGCGTCGAAGGAGTAGCGCAGCGGGTTGGACAGGACCGCCACCGTGGACAGCGGGATGGAGGCGGCCGGCGCGCCGACCACGTGGACGAGCCCGTCGGTGATCTCCAGGTCGCCCGGATCGGCCTCCAGGGCCTCCGCCGCGATCCGCAGCGCCTTCTCCCGCACCTTCCTGCAGGCCAGGGCGATCGCGTTACCGCTGACGACGGCGGCGCGCGAGGCGAAGGTGCCCACGGCGTACCCGAACCTGCGGGTGTCGCCGGTGACGACGGAGACCCGCTCGATCGGCACGCCGAGCTCGGTGGCCGCGATCTGGGCGAACACCGTCTCGTGGCCCTGGCCCTGCGAGGTGAGCCCCGTGGACACGTGCACCCGCCCATCGGAGGTGATCTGCACGTGCCCGCCCTCGTAGGGACCCACTCCCGTGCCCTCGACGTAGCAGCCGACGCCGATGCCGATTCCCGGCCGCTTCTCGAAGGTGTCCCAGCCGATGAGCCGCTTCAGCAGGGCGAGCATCGCCGGGTAGTCGCCGCTGTCATAGATCAGCGGCCGGCCGTCCTGGAAGATCATGCCCTGGTCGTAGGGGAAGTCCTCGGGCTGGATGAAGTTGGCGGCCCGCACCTCGGTGCGGTCCTTGCCGAGATACTGGGCGATCTTGTCCATCGTCCGCTCCATGCAGAACACGCCCTGCGGGCGGCCCGCGCCCCGATACGGCGTGACCTGCACGGTGTTGGTGTAGATCGAGGTGAACTCGACCCGGTACGCGCCGATCTTGTAGGGGCCGAGCAGCTGCGTCGAGGTGACGATCGGCACGATGATCCCGTACGGCGTGTACGCGCCGTGGTCGTGCATGATCGTCACGTCCAGGCCGAGGACGTGGCCCTCGTCGTCGAAGCCGACCCGCACGTACTGCACCTGGCCGCGCTCGTGCGCGGAGGAGATGAAGTGCTCGCGCCTGTCCTCGGTCCATTTCAGCTCGCGGCCGAGCAGCATCGCCGCCCACGGCACCAGGATCTCCTCGGGCCACGGGTGCACGATCTTCACGCCGAACCCGCCGCCGACGTCGGGCGCGATCACCTCGACGTGCGGGAGCGGCAGGTCGAGCTTGGCGGCGATGGCCATCCTGACGCTGGTGGAGGTCTGGGTGGAGGAGTAGACGCGCAGGTCGGTGCCGTCCCATCTGGCGTGCACGCCGCGCCCCTCCAGCGGCGTGCACGCGCTGCGCTCGATGTCGAGCCTGAAGGCCAGCGTGTGGGGGGCGGTCTCGATGGCCTCGCGGGCGTTCTCCCCGGCCCTGGACGGCACCTCCTGCACCAGGTGCGCGCCGACGTTTCCCGGCACGTCGTCGTGGACGAGCGCGGCGCCGTGGGCGGCCTCCTCGATGCCGACGACCGCCTTGAGCAGTTCGTAGTGGACGTGGATGCGCGCGCAGGCGTCCTCGGCGAGGTAGCGGTCCTCGGCGACGACCATGACGACGGGCTCGCCGACGTGCCTGACGAACTCCTTGGCCAGGGCGTAGGCCGTGCGGCCGTGGGTGAGCGCGGGGTGCGGGATGAGCAGCGGGAGCGGCTCGGCGACGCGACCTGGCAGGTCCTCCCACGTGTAGACGGCGACCAGCCCTTCGACGTCGAGCGCGCCGGAGACGTCGATGTCGAGGATGCGGGCGTGCGCGTGCGGGGAGCGGACGAACGCCACGGCCAGCGCGTCGCGACCGAGGTCGTCGAGGAAGCGGCCCTGCCCGGTGAGCAGGCGGGGGTCCTCCTTGCGCTGGACCCGCTCGCCGAACAGCCGCGTCGTCATCGGCCCTCCTCCTCCGCGATCAGCTCGGCCGCCCGGTGGACGGACTTGATGATGTTCTGGTAGCCCGTGCATCTGCACAGGTTCCCCGAGATCCCTTCCAGGACCTCCTCGTCGGTGGGCGCGGGGTTGTCCCTCAGCAGCGCGGTGGCCGTGCAGAGGAAGCCGGGGGTGCAGAAGCCGCACTGCAGCCCGTGGCACTCGGCGAAGGCCCGCTGCACGGGCGACATCCCTTCGGGTCCCGCCAGGCCCTCGACGGTGGTGATCTCCCTGCCGTCGACGGTCACCGCGAACGTCAGGCACGAGCGCACGGGCTCGCCGTCGAGCAGCACCGTGCAGCAGCCGCAGACGCCGTGCTCGCAGCCCACATGGGTGCCGGTCAGCCCGAGGTCGTGGCGCAGGCAGTCGCACAGCAGCCGTCGCGCGGGCACGTCGACCCGCTGGGCGACGCCGTTGACGATCAGCGTGATCTCATGCCGCATTTCTCGCCGCCTCTGTCAGCGCCCGCATGGCCAGCACCCCTACCAGGTGCCTGCGGTACTCGGCGGTCGCGTGGATGTCCGCCTCCGGTTCGGTCCTGTCCTGTACGGCCCGCGCCACGCCCGCCCAGTCGACGGTCGAGGCGGGCCTGTGCTCGCACTCCTGGCTCACGTCGGCCACGATCGGGACGTGCCCGACGCCGATGCACGCCACCTTCGCGCTCGCCACCCGCAGGTCCTCGTCGAGCCGGACGAGCGCGGCGACGCCCGCCAGCGCGTAGTCGCCGTGGCGCCTGGCCACCTCGGCGAAGGCGGTGCCCGTCCGCTCGGGCAGCGCGGGGAAGTAGGCCGAGACGGCCAGCTCGCCGGGCTCCAGCGCCGACTCCAGCGGCCCGGTGAAGAACTCGCTCGCGGGCACGTCGCGCATGACGTCGAGGCGGGCCAGCCGGATGGTGCCGTCGAGCAGCGCCAGCACGGCGGGCAGTTCGGCGGCGGGGTCGGCGTGCACGAGGCTGCCGACGACGGTGCCGCGGTTGCGGATCACCGGGTGAGCCACCAGCTTGAGCGCCTGGCGCAGCAGCGGCTGCGCCCGCGCGACCTCGGCCGAGCGCTCCACCTGGGAGTGGCGGGCCAGTGCGCCGACGCGCACGCCCGCCCCCTCGGCCCCGAAGGGTTCGAGGGCTTCGATCCTGTTGATGTCGATCAGCTGCTCGGGCGCGGCCAGGCGCATGTTGAGCAGCGGGATCAGGCTCTGGCCTCCGGCCAGCACCTTGCCGTGCGCCCCTGCCTCGGCGAGGGCCTCGATGGCCTCGCCGAGGTCGCGGGGCGCGTGGTAGACGAACGGGGCGGGTTTCACCCGGTGCGCTCCCTCACTGCCTGCGTCCTGGAGCCGGCGATCACGCGCAGCAGGTGGTAGCCGCCCACCACCACGATGGTGCCGAGCGCGATGCCCTCCAGGGTGAAGTCGCTGCTGATCACGTGCTTGACCGGTCCGATCGCCATGATGATGCCCGCGCCGATCGGGACCATGTTGACGGGGTCGGAGAAGTCCACCCTGTTCTCGATCCAGATCTTCGCGCCGAGAAGGCCGATCATGCCGTACAGGATGACGGTGACGCCGCCGAGCACGCCACCGGGCGTGGCGGCGACCAGCGCGCCGAACTTCGGGCAGAGCCCGAACAGGATCGCGATGACGCCCGCGATGTAGTAGGCGGCCGTCGAGTAGACGCGGGTGGCCGCCATGACGCCGATGTTCTCGGCGTAGGTGGTGGTGGGCGAGCCGCCGACCGCACTCGTGATCATCGTGCCGATGCCGTCGGCGGCGACCGCGCGGCCCATGTAGGGGTCGACGTCGGTGCCCGTCATCTCGCCCACCGCCTTGACGTGGCCGATGTTCTCGGCGATCAGCGCGATGACCGCGGGCAGCACGAGCAGGGCGGCGGAGAACCTGATGTCGGGCAGGTGCATGTTCGGCAGCCCGATCCACTCGGCCTGCGCGACCGCGCCGAGGTTCACCCGCGGATGTGTGTCGATCTTGCCGGCGGCCGCGTTGAGGGCGGTGATGTTCCCGAAGACCTTGTCGGCCGCCCAGGACAGCACGAACCCCGCCACCAGCCCGATGAGGATGCCGACCCGGCCGATGAACCCCTTGAACGCCACGATCGCCACGAACGTGATCAACATCGTGACCAGCGCCATCCACTGGTCCTGCGGCCAGTAGACGTCGGCGACCACGAAGGCGAGGCCGAAGCCGATCAGCATGACCACCGCGCCGGTGACGACCGGCGGGAAGATCTTGTTGATGATCTGCACGCCCAGCACGTGGATCGCGACACCCGCCAGGAACAGCACGAACCCGGCGACGAGGATGGCGCCCGTCACGATGGCGTCGACGCCCGCCGTGTCACCGCCGAACAGAGCCCTGATCGCCAGCACGCCGCCGACGAAGGAGGCGCTGGTGCCGAGATAGCTGGGGATCTTTCCCTTGACGATCAGCAGGAACAGGATCGTCGCGACGCCGGACATCATGATCGCGACATTCGGATCGAGGCCCATGACCAGCGGGAACACGAACGTCGCACCGAACATCGCGATCACGTGCTGCGCGCCGAACCCCACCATGCGAGGCCAGGAGAGTCGCTCGTCAGGCTTGACGACCTCTCCGGGGGCCAGATGTTTGCCGTCTCCGTGTTTCGTCCAACCCAAAACCATGAGAGCCCCTCTGTTCGCGCTCCATCGGTTCGGTGGCCGCCCCGCAGGCCGTTGCGGGCACATTAGGACGTCTCCGGCGGGCGTTCACCGGCATGATCTGCCAACTTTCTTCATCCCGTACGGCAAGCCGGGTCGTGCGCCGTCTGTGACCAACCGATACCGCACGCCGTACCCTTCCGCGAGGACGCCCACCCCCACCAGGGCTGTCAGTTCCTGTTGACGGCGCGCAGCCCGTGGTAGCCCGCCAGCAGGACGATCGTGCCGAGGGCGATGCCGCTGAGCGCGAAGGTGCCGGTCAGGGGGAACGCCACGGGCCCGATGGCGCAGATGATGCCCGCGCCGACCGGCACCAGGTTGACGGGGTCGTTCAGGTCGACCTTGTTCTCGATCCAGATCTTGGCCCCGAGCAGGCCGATCATGCCGTACAGGATCGTCGTCACGCCGCCGAGCACGCCGCCGGGCGTGGCCGCCACCAGCGCGCCGAACTTGGGGCACAGCCCGAACAGGATCGCGATCACGGCCGCCACGTAGTAGGCGGCCGTTGAGTAGACGCGAGTGGCCGCCATGACGCCGATGTTCTCGGCGTAGGTGGTGGTCGCGGGGCCGCCGACCGCGGTCGAGACGACCGTGCCGACGCCGTCGGCCATGACCGCCCGCCCCATGTACCCGTCGACGTCGGCGCCCGTCATCTCGCCGACCGCCTTGACGTGGCCGACGTTCTCCGCGATCAGCGCGATGACCACGGGCAGCACCAGCACGATGGCCGACACCTCGAACACCGGGCCGTGCAGCGTCGGCAGCCCGATCCAGTCGGCCTGGGCGACCGCGTCGAAGCTCACCCTGAAGTGCTCGGTGACCTTGCCGTCGCCACCCTGCGAGGTGATCGGCCCGCCCGTCCTGTCCCACACCCAGGACAGGACGAACCCGAAGACCAGGCCGAGCAGCACGCCGATCCGGCCGAGGAAGCCGCGGAGGACGCCGATGAACACGAACGTCGCGAGCATCGTGATGAGCGCCACCCACGGGTCCTGCGGCCAGTAGACGTCGGCCGCCACGTAGGCCATGCCGAACCCGATCAGCATGACGACCCCGCCGGTGACGATCGGCGGGAAGACCCTGTGGATGATCTGCACGCCCAGCAGGTGGATCACCAGTCCGGCCAGCGCGAGCACGACGCCGACCGCCAGCAGCGCCCCTGTCACGGTGCCGTCGCCGCCGCCCGCGGCCCTGATCGCCACGACCGCGCCGACGAACGACGCGCTCGACCCGACGTAGCTGGGGATCCTCCCCTTCACGATCAGCAGGAAGATGATCGTCGCGACACCCGACATCATCACGGCCAGGTTCGCGTCCAACCCCATCAGCAGGGGGAAGACGAACGTAGCGCCGAACATCGCGATCACGTGCTGCGCGCCGAATCCCACCATGCGCGGCCACGTCAGCCGCTCGTCGGGCTTGACCACCTCGCCGGGCGCCGGCGACTTCCCTTCGCCGTGCAGCTTCCATCCCAGCGCCATCGGACCACTTCCCAACCTGCGGTTATGTCTCCTACTTGATGTCGGAGAGAACCTTAGAGGCTGGGCCGGCGCGGCCTTTCATCAGGCAACGTGGATAGTGAACCCGTCGCCGCTGACAACCTGGCCGGACCTGATCTTGCAGGTCTTGCGGAGCTCGACCTCCCCGTCGACCAGCACCATCCCCTCGGCGATCAGGTGCTTGGCCATGCCGCCCGTCTCGGTGACGCCGCAGTACTTCAGCAGGTCGCACAGCGGGATGTAGTCGGAGTTGAGCTCGAAGTCCAGGTCCACGCAGGACAGCCTAGATGCCCCGCATGCGCAGCACGTGCAGGGCCAGGGTCAGGTTGAGCCGCAGGTGGGGGTCCTCGGTGAAGTTGCCGAGGAGCCGTTCGAGCTTGCCGATGCGGTAGCGCAGCGTGTTGTAGTGGAAGTGCAGCCTTCTGGCCGTCTCCGCGACGTTCAGGTTCGTCTCCAGCAGCACCTGCAGCGTCCTGCGCAGGTCGGCGTTCTCGGTGTCGTCGTCGGTGGCCAGCGGCCCGAGCGTCTCGCGCACGAAGGCGTGCAGCTCCGCGGTGTCGTTGACCAGCGACAGCAGCCGGTAGACGCCGAGCTGGTCGAAGTGCGCGACCGCGCCGGGCCCGTGCAGCTGGCGGCCGACCCTGGCCGCCTTCAGCGCCTGGCCGTAGGCCTCCGGCAGGCCGTCGGCGCCCGGGCAGGTGCGGCTGGTTCCGGTGGAGAAGGTGCCGACGGACAAGGCGTCGGCGAAGGCCCCGGCCGCGTCGCGGGCCACCTTCGCACTGTCGACGCCTGCGTCGACGACGGCGACCACCTCGTGGGAGAAGCCCGCGACCGCGCCGCGCTGGTCGTGGCGGCGCATGGCGGAGGTCCACGAGGCGACCAGGCGGTCCTGCGCGGTGCGCTCGTCGCACTCGGGATCGAGCTCGGCGACCAGGACGGTGACGGGGCGTTCGAGGTCCCAGCCGAAGGCGCGCGACCTGTTGGCGATGCGCTCGGCCGAGCCCGCCCTGCCGGTCAGCACGTCGCGCAGGAAGTCGGCGCGGTACTTGCTCTCGACCGCGTTGACCGCGTCCTGCCTGGTGATGACGAGCGCGGCGACCGTGGCGGCGCGTTCGAGGATGCCGATGTCGCTGTCGCGGATCGTGCCGGAAGGGCTGTGGGCGAGGATCCTGCCGTGGTGGTGGCCGCCCGCGACGACGGGGACGGAGGCGAAGTTCCCCGTACGGCCTGCCGTACCGGACAGCCTGCGCAGGGCGGCGACGTGCTCGGGCGGGCCCGCTGAGGCCAGCACCCTGCCCGCGACGTCGACGGCGGCGACGGCCACGTCCAGCAGGCCTGCGACCTCGGTGGTGACCTCGCCGAGCCCGCCTCCCGCCAGCACCACCTGGACCAGCGCCCGGTGCGCCTCCTCCGCGCGGACGAGCACGGCCGCCTGCCTGTTGAGGATGTCGGTGAGCACCTGGTTGAGGATGTCGTCGAAGCCGACGTCGTTGGGCAGCAGGATCAGCGGGAAGCCGAGCCTGTCGGCCTGGGCGACCATCTCGGCGGGCAGCTCGTCGACGTAGCGGCCCAGCTTGATAGCGAGCGCGGCCAGGCCGCGCTCGTCGAGGTCGGCGACCAGGCGGTCGAGCGACTGCGGGGTGTTGCGCAGCGGGTAGCCGGTGGTGAGCAGCAGCTCGTGCGGCTTTACCCAGGCGAGGACGTCGGGGACCTCCATGACGTTGAGCCGCTGGACGATCCGGTCGAGACCGGACTCCCCCGCGATCAGTGTGGCCTTCGCGAGCGTGGAGACGCCCAGCACCTCGCCCACCGAAACGCCGTGGATGATCGTTCCGGTGCTGGCCAGGCGGACAGGGGGCTCCATGAGGCGATTGTGACTGATGAACCGCTGTGTCAGGAAGAGCCAACCTTTTGACCGACTGTTGGCACTTTTCTCCGTACGGAGGTGTGAGAGCCCGCTCTAGCGTCGGGTGCATGACGCTCGGCACGCAGAGAAGGGTCCAGCCGCGTATCCACCTCACGGGAGCGGCGAGCGCGGCCGTCCGCCCGGTGCTGGAGTCGGCCAGGGTGCCGGCGAGAGTGCTGGCGACGGTGTCCGTGGGCGTATATCTGGAGGTGCGGACCCAGCTGGAGCCTTCGGTGATCGCGATGATCACCGGCGAGGCGACCAGGCTGCCCAACTCGGTGCTGCTGGCGGGCGAGCTGCCGCGGGTGAACGTGGGCGACGAGGCCGCCGTGGGCGACGGTGTCATCGAGATCGGCCGCTACCGGGTGAAGGCGCGCCGCTGGTGGGATCCCGCTCCCGCGCTGCCTCCCGTGGATCTGGAACGGCTGGCCCGCGCCGTGCCCGCGATGTCGCCGCAGACGTCCAGGAGACCGGGCCTCGAAGGCAACGGCGCCATCTCCCTGCTGGCGGCCGGATGCGCGGAGGCGTCGCTGGCGCGCGCCGTGACCGCCGCCGAGCAACTGGTGGGGCTCGGGCCTGGCCTGACCCCGAGCGGCGACGACGTGCTCGCGGGCCTGCTGGTGGCGCTGCGCCACCTGGGCTCGGCCGCGCGGGTCGAGCGGGCGGTGTGGCTGGCCGACTGGCTGGCCGCCGCCGTCACCTTCGACGCGGGCACGCGCACCACCCCGATCTCCGCGACGCTCCTGCACTGCGCGGCCAGAGGCGAGGCGAGCCCCGAGGTGGCGGGCGTGCTGCGCGGCATCGTCGGCGCGCAGGCGATCGAGCCCGCGCTGAGACGGCTGCTGCAACTGGGCCACACCTCCGGCGCCGATCTGGCCCAGGGCCTGCGCATCGGCCTCGACTCGGTGCTCGCCCTCGGAGCGGGCTCATGAACTCGCTGGTCAAACTGGTTCCCGGCGTCTACCACGACTCGGTGAGCCTGATGCGGGTCAGCCAGGCGCTGTCGGCGATGCCTGGCGTGGACGTGGCCGTCATCGCGATGGCCACCCCGCTCAACCTCGACCTGGCCAGGGAGCTGGGTTTCGAGCCGCCCGCCGCCGCGCCCGCGGGGGCGGAGCTGCTGGTGGCGGTGCGGGCTCAGGACGTGGCGGCCGCGACGGGCGAGCTCGACCGCCTGCTCGGTGAGCTGTCGAGCCGCACGTCCGCGGAGGCGTCCGATTTCCCCGCGCGCACGACCCGCTCGGCGGCCAGGGCGGGCGAGGCGAACCTGGTGCTGGTCTCGGTGCCGGGCGAGCACGCCTTCGCCGAGGCGCTCGACGCGGTCGAGGCGGGCCTGCCCGTGATGATCTTCAGCGACAACGTGCCGGTGGAGCAGGAGGTGCTGCTCAAGCGGCTGGCTGAGGAGCGCGGCGGCCTCGTCATGGGCCCCGACTGCGGAACCGCGGTGATCGGCGGGGCGGGGCTGGGGTTCGCCAACGTGCTGCGACCAGGACCCGTCGGCGTGGTCGCCGCGTCGGGCACCGGGGCGCAGCACGTGACCTCGCTGCTCGACCTGGCGGGCGTCGGCGTGAGCCACGTGCTCGGCGTCGGAAGCAGGGACCTGTCCGCCCAGGTGGGCGGCCTCTCGGCGATCCGGGCGCTGCGCCGGCTCGACGACGATCCGGGGACCGAGCTGATCGTGCTGATCTCCAAGCCGCCCGCGCCCGAGGTGGCGCGGGCCGTACAGGAGGTCGTGGACAAGCTGCGGACGCCCGTGGTGTCGGCGCTGCTCGGCACCTCTGGCGGCGACCTGACCTCCGCCGCGGAGAGCGCGCTGGGCCGGCTCGGTCTCGACCCGCCCGAGTGGCCTTCCTGGAGCAGACCGATCGCGCGCGGCTCCGTCCGGGGGCTGTACTCGGGCGGCACGCTCTGCACCGAGGCGTCGCTGATCACGCCCGGCGGCTTCGTCGACTACGGCGACGACGTCTTCACCAGGGGCAGGGCGCACCCGATGATCGACCCGACGCTCAGACTCGAGGCCCTCACCAAGGTCGAGCCTGGCGAGGTGGCGCTGATGGACGTGGTGCTGGGCCACGGCGCCGACCCCGACCCGGCGTTGCGGCTCGCCCCCGCGATCGAGGCCGCGGTCGGCAGGGGCGTCCAGGTGGTGATCGCCCTGGTCGGCACCGATGGCGACCCGCAGGGGCTGCGCCGCCAGGCCGCGGAGCTGTACGAAGCGGGCGCGGCGGTCTTCACCTCCAACGCCCAGGCCGCCCGTCACGCCGCAGGGAGCGCCACGTGAGCCTTCTGCCCGTCGATCCGCACGTCATCACGGTCGGCGCCGACCTGCTCGGCGAGGCGCTGGACGCCCAGGCCGTCGCCAGGACCGCGGTCGACTGGCGGCCTCCGCTGCCCGGCACCGCGTCCGCCCTGGCCGCGGTGCTGGCCGACCCGCGCAGGACCGCCGCCAACGAGCTCGCCGTCGGCCGCCTGCTGAGCGCCCGCCCCCAGCTGGTGGACGTACGGCCGGCCGCCGACGCCCTCTGCCTCGACAGGGGGACGTTCCTGCACGCCGGGCCGCCGATCACCTGGGAGCGGGCCTCGGGCCCCATGCGCGGCGCGTTGATCGGCGCGATGCTCCTCGAAGGCCTGGCCGCCACGGTCGAGGAGGCCGAGCGCGCCCTGGCGGCAGGCGAGGTCTCGCTCGACTCCTGCCACCACCACCGCACGGTCGGCCCGATGGCGGGCGTGGTCAGCCCGTCCATGTGGCTGTTCGAGGTGCGCGACGCCGAGCACGGCGGCACCGCGTACTGCTCGCTCAACGAGGGCCTCGGCAAGGTGCTGCGCTACGGCGCCTACGGCCCCGAGGTGCTCGACCGGCTGCGCTGGATGGGCGAGGTGCTCGGCCCCGCCCTGCGCGACGCGCTGCGGATCAGCGGCCCGATCGACCTGCGCGCCCTGATCGCTCAGGCGCTGCAGATGGGCGACGAGCTGCACAACCGCAACCGCGCCGCCACCTCCCTGTTCCTTCGCGAGCTGGCTCCCGCGCTGGTCGAGGCGGCTCCCGGGCGCGCCGCCGAGGTGCTGCGCTTCGCCGGGGGCAACGACCACTTCTTCCTCAACCCCGCCATGGCCGCCGGCAAGGCCAGCACCGACGCCGCCCGCGGCGTGCCAGGCTCCTCCCTGGTCGTGGCCATGGCCCGCAACGGCACCGACTTCGGCGTGCAGGTCTCCGGCCTGGGCGACCGCTGGTTCACCGGGCCCGCGGGCGTCCCCGACGGCCTCTACCTCGGCGCGTACGGCCCCGGCGACGCCAATCCCGACATCGGCGACTCGACGATCACCGAGACGTCGGGGCTGGGCGGCTTCGCCATGGCCGCGGCGCCCGCCATCGTCAAGTTCGTCGGCGGCGAGGTCGGCGACGCGATCACGGCCACCCGCTCGATGTACGAGATCACGCTCGCCGAGCATCCCGCCTACCAGATTCCCGGGCTCGGCTTCCGCGGCACGCCCGTCGGCATCGACGTGGCCCTCGTCGCCAGGACGGGGCTGCTTCCCGTCGTCAACACCGGCATAGCGGGCAGGGTCCCAGGAACGGGACAAGTGGGTGCGGGACTGGTGAGTCCGCCCGCCGAGGCCTTCATTGCCGCGCTCAACGCGCTCGCATTCGATAAGTGATCAATTAGCAGTTTTCGCGTTCTCACACGTCAACCGCAAGTTGCCACTCGTTCGATTACGTTGATCGCGCGTCGACTTCCGTTTACTAATCGCATGCCGATATGGTGTCGAACCTCGCAATTCGGCATAGGGAATAGGGGGCGGGAGATGTCTGACCGCTTGCTCGGAAAGGTCCCTGCCGAGGGACCTGGCGTGCCGGGGGGCGCCGAGAGCCAGGGTCGTTTGATCGGACGCAGGTACAAGTTGTTGTCCCCTGTGGGCAGGGGCGGCATGGGCATGGTGTGGCACGCGCACGACGTGCTGCTCGACCGGCCCGTCGCGGTGAAGGAGCTGATCCTTCCCTACGGCCTCGACCACGCGGGCAAGCAGGTGGCGCACCGGCGCATGATGCGCGAGGCCCGCTCGGCCGCGCGCCTCGGCCACCCGGGGATCGTGACCGTCCACGACGTGGTCGAGGAGGACGGGCGGCCGTGGATCGTGATGGAGCTGGTCAGAGCGTGGTCCCTGGAGCAGGCCGTACGGCAGAGCGGACCGCTGCCTGTCGTCCAGGCCGCCGAGATCGGCGTCAGGGTGCTCGACGCGCTCAGGCACGCGCACGCGGCGGGCATACTCCACCGCGACGTCAAGCCGGGCAACGTCCTGCTCACCGCCGACAGGGTCGTGCTGACCGACTTCGGCATCGCGGCCATCGAGGGCGACGTCACGATCACGCAGACCGGGCTGCTGATGGGCTCGCCTGCCTACGTCCCGCCTGAGCGGCTGTCGGGACAGCCCATCACCCAGGCGGCCGACCTGTGGTCCTTCGGGGCGACTCTCTACGCGGCCGTGGAGGGGCGGCCGCCGTACGAGGGGCCTGACGCGATCGCCGTGCTCGGCGCGGTGCTGACGCAGGACCCGATCAGGCCGCAGCGGGCCGGGGCCATGCTTCCGGTCATCGAGGGACTGCTGCGCAAGAACCCCGCCGAGCGGATGAACGCGGCGCAGGTCGCCGACCTGCTCGAACGGGTACTGGCCAGCCACGGGGGCGGCTCGCCGCGGTCGACGGGGCCCATTCCGACGCCGTCGAACTCGACGCCCGCGCACCTGCTGCCGCCGCTCGACCCGCCGTCGGGGCCGCTGCCTTCGCGGATCGTGGAGACGCCTTCGGGCCCTGTGCGGGTGCCCTACGACCCGTTGACCAGCCCATCAGGCGGGATCGCGAGCCCGTCCGGCGCCCACCTGCCGCCCTCGCAGGGTTTCGACGCTTTCGGCAGCTCGTCGGGCGGCCTGACCAAGGGAGCTTCCGATGCGAAGGGCGGATCTGACGCGATGAGCGGCCCTGGCAGCTACGACTCACTCGGCGGACCTCGCAGCTACGACTCGGTGGGCGGCTACGACTCGGTCACCGGTCACGGCTCTGCCGCCGGTTACAACTCTGGCGCCGGTCACAGCTCGGCTGGCGGTTACGACTCTGCCGCCGGTTACGACTCGGCAGGCGGCTACAACTCGGTCGGCGGCCCTGACTCCGTCGGCGGCTATGACTCCCTGGGCGGGGCGTCTGGACCGCATGGCTACGACGCCCTGCGCAGCTCGTCGGACCCCCGAGGCTACGACGCGCTCCGCAGCTCCTCCGATCCCCGCGGATTCCCATCCGACCCGCTGGGACCTCCCTCATCGGATCCCGGCGCCTTCCACGCCGGATCCGGCGCTCCCCCACCCGGGCACGGCTCCTCTGCCAACCCCACGGGCCCCGGCGCCTTCCGGCCAGGACCAGGAGCTCCCCCACCAGGACCAGGCTCCTCCCCTGGGGGACCCGGCGCCTTCCGTTCGGGACCCGGCGCTCCCCCACCAGGACCGGGCTCCTCTGGCACCCCTGCGGGGCCCGGCTCCTACCCCGCCGCGCCCGGTGCCGGGCGGGGCATGCCCGAGCCGCAGCCGATCCTGCCGCTGACCGACAGCCTGCGCGCGGGCTCCCCCGCCCCCGCGCCATGGCCGCTGAGCCCCGACGGCGAGCCGAGGCCCGCCAACCGTGACGACCCCGCGGGCCCCGGACGCAGGCGGAACGCGGGAGACGGCAACGGGTGGACGCGCGATGGCCGTCCCACCCCGCGTCTGATCATCACCGTGGTCGCCGCCATCGGCGTCGCGGCGGCCGCGATCGTCTTCCTCACCACGGGCGGTTCCCCGTCCGAGCCGGGCGTCGTCGCCACCACCGCGGCCTCGTCCGAGCCGGTCAAGGAACCGCTGGCGGCGGTCGCCGTACCCGAGGGGTTCAAGGAGCACACCCCTGAGGGCTTCACCGCGGCCGTCCCCGCGGCGTGGAAGGTGTCCGGGTCCGGCGGAGAGGCGATCTTCACGGGCCCCAAGGACTCCGGCATGAAGATCACCGTTGAGCAGGTCTCACCGCAGAAGGACGGCGGGCTCGCCGAACTGAGCGGCAAGGAGGCGGACGGCGGGGTCGACGGGTACATCCAGGTCCAGCTTCAGGAGGTGAAGTACCGCTCCTGGAAGGCGGCGGACTGGGAGTACCAGTACACGCAGCCCAACGGCGTGCCGATGCAGACGCTGACCCGCTACGTCACGCTGGACGACAAGGACGCCTTCCAGATCACGTTCACGACGCCGCAGCTGCAGTGGGCCGACCAGGCCGAGACCCGCAAGGTCTTCCTGGACACCTTCCGCCCCACCTCCTGACGCCGCCCCCGCCACCCGCGATCCCACGCCCTGTGCCCCTCACCACCCACCGAGGGGCACAGGCCCCCGGCCACCTCGACGAATGAGCGTGACCCTCCACGACCCACCCGCCGAGCCTCCACAGCTCGCCGGCTCCCCCGCCCGACGCCGACGCCTCCCGCCTCGCCCACCGCCCGATGGCCTGGCCTCGCACACCGCCGATGAGAGTTGAGGAACATCTCTGCAGGATCGTGCGCTAAGCCGCGTCGTCCCTGGTCAGCTGGTGGCTGTCGTTGATCGGTGCGAGGTTCCTGAGGTCTTGGCGCAGATAACGGCCTCGGCCCCGTTATCTGCGGCAAGGGGGCGGCGTGGCCGAACTCGTGACGTTGCCGACCGGTGGCACGGCCGGGAGGAGCCTGACGGTGATCGCGTCGGCCGACGCGTTCCTCGGCTCGCTACGCAATCCGAACACCGTGCGCAACTACGGGATTGGGATCGGCAAGACCGTCGAGCGACTGGGCGAGACGCGGCCGCTGATGTCGGTGGCCGACGAGGAGATCGGCGAGGTGCTGGAGCTGCTGTGGGGCAGCGCCGCGGTCAACACCTGGAACGCGCGCCGGGCGTCGGTCGGTGCCTGGTTGGCGTGGTGCCGCGAGCGTGGACACGACGCTCCGGTCGTTCCGGTCTGGGTCAAGCGGCTGCCGTGCGTCTATCACACGTTGTGAGCGGGTGCCGGGGAGCCCGGGTCTACGGCGCCTCGACAGTGCCGGTGGTCGTGGTATCGCGCGTTCGGCGCTGTGCGCTCAGTACAGAGTCGAGCAGGCCGGGGAACAGTGCGTCGAGGTCCTCTCGCCGCAGCCGTACCAGCCGGGATCGGCCCTGCACCTTCGTCCACGTCACGCCGGCCTCGCGCAGCACCCGGTAGTGGTGCGACAGCGTCGTCTGATGCACGTCGATTTCGGCGCCGATCGCGTTGCAGAAGTCCTCGCCCATCCGGTCGAGCCGCAGGACTAGGTCCAGCCGCACCGGATCGGCCAGAGCGCGCAGCACCTCCACCAGCCGGATGGCCTCGGTCGCCGGTTGTGACACCTCACGCATCGCCGCCCCCTGTGTTCCGCACACCCGCCACGCTACCAACCTATGGATACATGGACAAGTATCCATATATTGCCTAGGGTTCCCCTCGGTACTTCTGAGGTTCCTCTGGAAAGGTGGCACCACCCGGTGTTGAAACGACTTCTTCCGCTGGCCCTGGCGACCTTCGCCGTCGGCACCGACAGCTACGTCATCGCGGGCCTGCTCCCGGCCATCGCCACCGACCTGCAGGTCTCCACTCCCGCCGCCGGGCAGTTGGTGACGGTGTTCGCCCTCGTGATGGCCCTGTCGGCGCCCGTAATGGGCGCGCTCACCAGTGGACTGGACAGGCGGACCGCGCTGCTGACCGCGTTGAGTATCTTCGTGGTCGGCAACGCTGTCACCGCCCTGGGCACCAGTTACGAGGTGGTGATGATCGCCCGCATCGTCACCGCGGTCGGGGCCGGAATGATCAACTCCGCCGCCTCCAGCACTGCGGGGGCTATCGCACCCCCCGAACGCCGAGGCAGGGCTCTGGCCTTCGTGATGGGCGGCCTCACGTTGGCGACGGCGTTGGGTCTTCCTCTCGGCACGCTGATCGGCCGTACCGACTGGCACATCACCCTGTGGGCCGTCGCCGGGATCGGCCTCGTCGCGGCCCTCGGGATCGCCGCCGGCCTGCCCAAGGTGACGCTCCCCGCTGCCTCACTGGGCGACCGGCTGCGCCCGCTCAAGCAGGGCCGGGTCCTCGCGCTGCTGGCCGTCACCACGCTGGTCTTCCTCGGCGCCTACACCCTCTACACCTACATCGGCCCGGCCCTACAGGATGCGACCGGCGGCTCCGAATCGCTGCTCGCCGTCATCCTGCTGGCCTGGGGAATCGGCGTCCTGGCCGGAAACATCATCGCCGGACGGCTGGTCGACCGGCACGACCCCGCGCACGTGTTGACCGGTCCCCTCACCATCGCCGCCGTCGCCCTTGCCCTCACTTCGATGGCGACCGCCACGCTCGTGTCCACCCTGGCATGGGCCGCGATCTGGGGCGCGGCCCTGGGCGTCATCGTCGTGCCCCAACAGCACCGACTCATCGCCCTCAACCCGGCCGCGGCACCGGTTCTGCTCGGCCTCAACTCCTCGGCCATCTACGTCGGGATAGCCCTCGGCGGCGGCCTGGGCGGACTGGCCCAGAAGTGGTTTGCCATCGTGCCCGCCGCGCTGGGGCTGCCAGCCGCCGGTGTCACGACCTTGGCGCTGCTCTACCACCTGACAACCGCACGCCACCATGCGCCCGCAGCACCTCAGCCGACTCCCTCCACCCCTGAGAAGGCCGAGGCGTAACGCCCCTGCTGGGGCCCGCCACGAGCCCCGGAGCGTTGCCGGTTCCGAGGCTCGTGCGCTACCGGTCTACTCACGGCACGGGACTTGGCGGGCGGAGCCCGCCGGGCATCTCCGGGATTCGCGTCGTCCACGCTCGCGCGTCCACCCACGCGCGCAACTCGTCCTCGGCCTCGGCGAAGTCCCGCCAGCCCCCAGCCTGCTGGATCTCCCAGGCATGCGTGCGGGCTGTGCCGTCCCGCTCCCCGTACAGCTTCAGGCGCGACGGGTCCTCGATCTCCAGCTGCTCGGCCAGGTCCTCGGCCACCTCCACCGGCACCTTCCGAGGATCGGGCAGGAACCGCCCCAAGAACCGCACGCTGGTCAGCTGGACCGCGAACCCGAGCAGGTTGTGCGCCCGCCGCTTGCCCTCCACCAGCTCCCGGTCCGCATCGAATGTTCCTCAACCACCGGCACGCCGCGACGGGGCACGCCGCGAGGCGCGCCCCGTCGGTGGAGCGGTTCGTGGGAGACCCGAGGTCAGGCGCTGGTGAGCCGGTCCGCCCCGGCTCCAGGACCGGCTGCCCCGGTCCCCCGCATGTCCCCGCCGCCAGTGTCCTGCGACGGCGGCGGCGGTGCGGCGGCCGCGGCCTGGAGCCTGCTCTTCTCGGTCCGGTACAGCAGGTAGGCGCCCCAGAAGCCCGTGAGAGCGATCACGATCATGACGGCGATCACCGGCCACTGCCACGGCTCGGGCACGTGGAGTGCGAGGAACCAGACCTTGGCCTGCGACCCACTGAGCTTGATGCCCAGCGGCGCCAGGCCCTGCGGGAACAGTCCGAGGATGCCCACTGCCATGGCGGACCACATGACGGTCTGACGTTTGCCCGACATCGTCGCGAACGGGGACTTGCCGGCGTCCTCGCCCAGCTCCTCGGCGGTGGACGTCGCCTTGCCCGACCGCATCAGGTGCAGCAGCTCGGGGCCCTTGTCCCTCAGCGTCCTCGCCGCCACCGAGCCGAGCTTCACATGGCAGAGCACACCCGTGAGCAGGGCGACCGGGACGCTCGCCCACAGCAGGGCGGGAAGGTCGAGGGCGTGGCCCGCCCAGGCGACCCCGAGCGCGGGGCACATCGCGAGGGCGACCAGGAAGAACACCAGGAACGACTGGCCGGTGACGTCACCGTGGTCCATCGGCGAGTTCTTGCTCTTGTGCGGGTCCGGGCCGGGCACCAGGGCGACGACGGACACCCACACCAGCAGACCTGAACCCCCGCCGAGCGCGGCGAGGGTGCCGGCCAGCGCCCACGGCACCAGGGAGGCGTCACCATGCAGCAGGCAGCCGACGAGCGTCAGCGCCAGCGTCAGCGGGCCGAAGACGGTCAGCCAGGCGAGCTGGCGGGCACGGACGTCGGCCTTCTCCTTGCCCGGCACCGTCAGGGTCAGCCAGAGCGCGGTGCCGTCTTGCCCGTAGAGGTTGGCGCAGGTCGCGGCGGCCATCAGCGCGCTGGCCGCGCCGACGAACGGGAATCCGGCGGTGAAGCCGAAGATCAGCGGGAACAGCGCGGTGATGATCGAGAAGGCCGGGCCCATCACGATGCCCTGGGTGCGCACCGGGTCACGCCACCAGGTGCGCAGTTCCTTGAGGTAGGCCGCCCCCTGATCGCCACGGAACAGCGGGCCCCGCCGGACGGCCTGCTGCGCGGAGGAACCGCGGACCACCGGGCGGGCGATCCGTTGCGGTCCGAGCAGAGCGCTCCACGCCAGGAACAGCGCGACCACCACCGCGGCCAGGGCGACCAGCGGTCCCACGGCCCACAGCCAGTCGCCGCGGCCGGCCGCCTCGACGGCGATCAGGCCCCAGCTGGACGGCAGCGCCCGCACCACCGTGGAGAAGGTGGGCGGGAATCCGTACTCCAGCAGTAGGGAGACCCCGATGATCAGGACCCAGGAGAACGAGCACAGCGAGACCATCGCGGCGGTGACGGTCGCGGTGACGACCCCTCCGAGGCGGGACTTGGCCAGCATGCGGAACAGCAGCGTGACCACTCGGGACAGCAGCACCACCAGCAGCAGGAGCAGCACCACTGCGGGCACCGACACCACGACGGCCACCCAGCTCAGCCGGACGGCGAAGACGATCAGCGCGCCGAAGGCCACCAGCGTGATGGCGGTGGTGGCGGCGACCAGGGCGGCGGCGAGCAGGCCCATGGCCAGGGTGCGGCGCGGGATCGGCTGGCGGTGGAAGTGCTCCCCGTTGAGCGCCGGTTCGCCCGCGAAGATCGGGCCGACCATCCAGCCCAGCGCCCACAGCGCGAAGGTCACCGCGAGCAGGTCCATCAGCAGCCGCGGGTGGGAGAAGTCGAAGGACGCCAGGACGAGGGTGGTGACGGCGAGGCAGATTCCGGCGGTCCAGCCCAGGCCGCTGAGGGCCATCTTGGCGTCAGTCGTGCTGTGGCGCAGCACGGCCAGTTTCATCCGGATCAGGACGCCAACCATGACAGTCCCTCCCCGCCGCCGATCTTGACGCCGACCAGGTCGACAAAGGTGTCCTCCAGCGAGCGGCTGCCGCGGACCTCGCCGAGGGGGCCTTCCGCGACGACGCGTCCCCGGGCCATCACGCCGACGGTGTCGCAGAGCTCCTCGACGAGTGCCATGACGTGGCTGGAGAGCAGCACCGAGCCGCCGCGTTCCACGAATCTCTTGAGGATCTTCTTGATGGTTGCGGCGGAGACCGGGTCGACGGCCTCCAAGGGTTCGTCGAGCACCAGTACTTTGGGGGCGTGCAGCAGCGTGGTTGCCAGGCCGATCTTCTTGCGCATGCCGGTGGAGTAGTCCACGACCAGGGTGCGTTCCGCGGAACCGTCGAGTTCCATGACGGCGAGCAGTTCGTCCGCCCGCCGGTCGACCTCCTCCACGCTCAGGCCGTGTAGCTGTCCGAGGTAGGTGAGGAGTTCACGGCCGGTGAGCCGCTCCGGCATGGCCAGCCCATCGGGCAAGACGCCCATCAGGCGGCGCGCCCGCAGCGGCTCCTCCCACACGTCGATCCCGTGGACCAGAGCGCGTCCCTCGTCCGGCCTGAGCAGACCGACGGCCATGGACAGCGTGGTGGTCTTGCCCGCTCCGTTCGGCCCGACCAGGCCGTAGAAGGATCCTTGGGGGACGGTGAGGTCGACGTGGTCGACGGCAATCTTCTCGCCGAACGTCTTGGCCAGGCCGGCGATCTGAAGTGCGGGGGTCATGGTGTCTTTCTGGCCGCGAGGGTGAAGAGGGTGGACAGTTCGGAGGCGTGACGCTGCAGGTCGAAGTCCCGATTTTTCAGAATCTCGGATGGTGTGGCGTCGATAGCCCCCCTGATGGCGATGGCCATGGTGCGCAGGTCGAAGTCGCGGAACTCGCCGGACTGCTGGCCCCAGGCCAGGACCTGCTCGAGGTCGGTGAGTGCCGTTTCGTTCTGCTCTGTGTAGGGGCTCGGCCCGCCGTCCTCAGCGCGGCCGTGAGAGATGATCTCCACCAGCGCCAGCAGGGGCTGCTGGTGGAGGCGCATGAACTCCAGGTTGGTCGTGAGGTAGGCCCGCAGAGCCTCGCTCGCCGTGGGCTGCGCGACGATCTGCGGGATCATCATGTCGACCGCGAGCTTGGTCACGTGGGCGACGATGGCCTTGATCAGCTCGTCCTTGTTCCCGAAGTGATAGGAGATGACCCCGGTGCTGATCTTGGCCAGCTTCGCGATCTTCGACATGGACGCCTGGCTGTAGCCGAGCGTCGCGATGGCCTGGATCGCGCACTCAATGATCTGCGCTCGGCGCGCTTCTTCGATGAACGTGCGATTTTCTGAAGGCACGTTCAAAATTTTAGATGCTTGTGTGAATTTGCGCAAAATGTCCACCTGGCAGACAAGGACGGCGGCCGGAGACGGCGGCATCACCCGCCGCCCGAAACGGTGCACGAGACCTTGGGCCCCCGAGATGCGGGCCTGGCGCAACGCATAGTCGTCGCCGCCCTCACCTGGGCTCCAAACCCCTCGCCACCAGCTGGGTCAATGGCGCCAGCGGCGAATCTCTCTCCGGCTCTTCCGTCTCCGAAGCCGCTCCGCTGCCGCACTATCACTCAGCCTGGTCGAACGCCGTCGGCGGGCCCCAGCGGATCACACCCAGAAGCTCGCGGCCGGGAGTCGGCTTGGAGGCAACATCCATCCGGTCCCGCCCGGGCAAGGGGTGGGACAGCAAACACAATCCCTGTTTCATGGACGGTCGCCTATGAGACACAGGGCACAGTCTCGATCGTCCTGGGCGGGATCTGTTTCATAGGTTGTTGCGTGCCCGTTCAGCCAGGAGATCTAGGGCGGGGCCAGGACCAGGTGGCACCGTCGCGTGCGCTACCGTCACGCCATGAGGTTGGCGAGCATCCATTTCTATCCGGTCAAGTCCACCGCAGGTCATGACGTCGCCGAGGCCGAGGTGGAGCCATGGGGGCTGAAGGACGACCGCCGCTACATGGTCGCCACCCCTGACGGCGAGATGGTGACCGCGAGGGAAGAGCCCAGACTGCTGGCCTGCAGGGCGGAGTTGTCCGACGGACGCCTGACGCTCACCGGCCCCCACCGCCCGCCGCTGCTCGTGACCCCCACCTCCGAGCTGAGCGACACTCAGGTGTGGCGCACGCGGGTGAAGCTCACCGACTGCGGCGACGACGCCGCCGAGTGGCTGTCCGCGCTGGTGGGCAGGCCCGTACGGCTGATGTGGCTCGACGACCCGACCCGCCGCCCGGTGAATCCCGAGTACGGCACGCCGGAGGACCGGGTGACCCTCGCCGACGGCTACCCGCTACTGCTCGCCTCCACCGCCTCCCTCCGCCAGCTGAACGACTGGATCGCCGAAGGAGCCGTCGAACGCGGCGAGGAACTGCCCGAGCCGCTGCCCATGCGCAGGTTCCGCCCGAACGTGGTCGTGTCGGGGGCCGAGGCGCCGTTCGTCGAGGACGGCTGGAAGCGGGTGCGCATCGGCGAGGTGAGCTTCCGCATGACCAAGCCGTGCGGCAGGTGCGTCCTGACCACGATCGACCCCGACACCCTCCAGAAGGGCAAGGAGCCGCTCCGCACGCTCGGCAAGCACCGCAGGATCGACAAGCAGCTGCTGTTCGCCATCAACCTCATCCCCGACGGCCCCGGCACCATCCGTGTCGGCGATCCCGTCACCGCCTCCTGACCGCCATCTCACCGACGCGACGCCACCCACCGCGCCCGGCCTGAGGCACTCACCCACACCCTGCGCTCTCCCGCGTGCACCCCGGGGTGACTCTTGGGCGTGCCCGCCGGCGCTCTCCCGCGTGCACGCCGGGGCGCTCTTGGGCGTGTACGCGGGCCCTCCCCCCGGTACACGCCGGGGCTCGCCCGTGCCCTGGTCCCACATCACCGACCCGGCCGCCACGTCCCGAACGCCTCACTTCTGGACCGGTCGGCGATCCCGTCAAATCGTCCGCGTACCGAGAACCAGAACCCCCGAACATCTCACCGGGGAGCACCCTTCGTCCGCTTTGGGGTGATGTTGGAGGCTATGCGAGACTTCACCGGTGACCACCAGCCCCACGAAGCCTGAAGTATCGTCAGTCGAGGGTGTGCAGCGCCGTACTCTCGCAGTCCTGTCCGCCGCCCAGATCACCGGCGGCGTCGGTGTGGCCGTCGGCTTGGCGCTCAGCTCCCTCGTCGTCTTCGAGCTGTCGGGCTCCGAGGCCATCAGCGGCCTGGCCGGCACGGCTACCGTGCTCGGGGCCGCGATCCTGGCGCTGCCCGCCGCGAAGGTCTCGGGCAGGGGCGGGCGCAGGGCCGGACTCGGCCTGACGTACGTGGCGGCGCTGACCGGATGCCTGATCTCGGTGCTGGCGATCACGATCGCCTCGTGGCCCCTGCTGCTGGCGGGGCTGGTGCTGGTCGGCGGCGGCAGCGCGGGCAACCTGGCCGCCCGCTACTCGGCCACGGACCTGTCGCCGAAAGGTCGCGCCGCCACGCACCTGTCGCTGGTGGTGTGGGCCGCGACGATCGGCTCGGTGGCAGGGCCCAACCTGGCCGCGCCCGCCGACAGGATCGGCGCCGATCTGGGGCTGGTGCCCACGGCGGGCCCCTTCGCGTTCGCCGCGATCTCTTTCGCCGTCGCCCTGCTCATCATCGTGGTCGGCCTCCGCCCCGACCCGCTCGTGCTCGCCAGGCAGCTCAGCGGCACCGCGGCCACGGCCGGCGCGGGGTCCAGGACGATCAGGGACGCCTGGGACACCCTGCGCGCCACCCCCGCCGCCCGCAGGGCGCTGCTCGCGATCGCGGTCAGCCACACCGCGATGGTGTCGGTCATGTCGATGACGCCCGTCCACCTGCACCATGAGGGCGCCGACCTGAAGATCATCGGACTGGTGCTCAGCCTGCACATCGCGGGCATGTTCGTGCTGTCGCCGGTGGTCGGGTGGGTCGCCGACAAACTGGGCAAGGTCCCCGTGCTGGTGCTCGGCATGGCGCTGCTGCTGGCGGCCGCCGCACTCGCCGGTACGGCGGGCGAGCACCACGTCGGCCAGGTGACGGCCGGGCTGATCCTGCTGGGCGTCGGCTGGTCGTGCGGCCTGGTCGCGGGCTCGGCCATGCTGTCGGAGTCGGTCGCCATCGAGCGCCGCCCCGCCGTCCAGGGCCTGTCGGACCTGCTGATGAACGTCTGCGGTGCGACCGGCACCATCGTCGCCGGCGCGATCGTGGGGGCTCTTTCGTACGGCACGCTCGGCCTGGTCGTGGGCATCATGGTCACGATCACCGGCCTGCGGCTGGCCTTCCGAGGCCGATCGGCCCACCTCCCCCAGACCCCCTGACCGGCCCCGCCCCCAGACCTCTCCACCGGACCCCCACCTCACGAACCCCGCCCTCGCCGAACCCCGGCCCCCGAGACCCTGAGGCCACCGACCCCGGAACCCCCGACCTGGACCTTCTTGACGCCGTACGGTTCGCGTAGTCACGTGAATCTCGTTCACCTGATCCGCTGATTCGGGCGGGAACGCAACCCGCGTGCTCCCGCGTCACCGCCGTGGGGTGCGGAGGTGGATGCGTTCGCCCTGCTTGCCGAAGAGGCTGAGTACTTCGACGCCGCCGCGTCCGGCGGCGCCGAACCAGTGCGGAATCTGGCAGTCGAACTCGGCTGCTTCGCCGGCTCCCATGACGAAGTCGTGGTCACCCAGTTTCACGCGGAGTTGTCCGCGGAGCACGTAGAGCCATTCGTAGCCCGCGTGGGTCCGCAGGTGGGGCTGTTCGTCGTGCGCTGGAATGGTCATCTTGTACGCGCGCGGCTCTCCCTGATGTCGCGACAACGGGATCAGCACCCGGCCGCCTTTTCTGGTGGGCTCCTGCGGGACGCGCGGATCGAGTATCCGGGGCGCGGCGACGATCTCGTCGAGGGGGACGCCCAGCGCTGCGGTGATCGGCAGGAGTAGCTCGAGGCTGGGCTTGCGCTGAGCTGATTCCAGTCGGGACAGCGTGCTGGTCGAGATGCCAGTGGCTCGCGCGAGGTCGGCCAGGCTGATGCCCTTCTTCTCGCGCGCGCGTCGCAGCCGAGGAGCGATCTGCTCTATCACGGCACCGACGCTCGGTTGCTCGTCCATGGGATGCAGTCAATCAATGTGTCCCGGAATCAGCAACGGAGTTTGTTGTTTGCGGGCAGGTCTCCCGATCCTCTCAGTGGAGGTGATCCGAATGGACGCGACAACGGATTCAACGAGCGGATCGGGGTCAGAGGTGCTGTGGGACGCGATCATCATCGGCGGTGGGGCCGCCGGTTTGTCGGCCGGGGTCGTGCTCGCGAGAGCACGGTTCGCGACTCTGGTCGTTGATGGCGGTGCGCCCCGGAACGGGCCCGCCGATCATATGCACGGGTACCTGACCCGGGACGGCATGGCGCCGAGAGAGTTCGTCGCGACCGGGCAGGACGAGCTCACCCGTTACGGCGGGACACGTACGCAGGCGTCGGTGATCGACGCGCGGCGCGCCTCGGACGGCACGTTCGAGCTGCGGCTCGACGACAACCGCGCCCTGCGCGCTCGGTCGGTGCTGGTCGCCACCGGGCTGACCGACGAACTACCCGACATCCCGGGACTGTCCGAGCGGTGGGCATCCGAGGTGCACCACTGCCCCCACTGCCATGGCTACGAGGTGCGGGGGCGCACCATCGTCGTGATCGGCAGCACGATGGCGGCGGCATCGACACATCTGGCCGCGCTGATGCGCCGCTACAGCTCCTCGGTGACGTTCTGCATCAACGGCGCCGAGGTCAGCACCGCCCAGCGGCAGCGCCTCACGGCCTACGGCGTGCGCCTGATCGACGCGCGCGTCACACGGGTCGCGACGAGTGCCGACACCGCGGGCGGGGACCCGGTCGCGATCGAGCTCGACAACGGCGAGACGGTCGCGTGTGAGGCCATCTTCGTGGCACCTTGCCCAGTGCCCCACGACGCGATCCTGACCGCGCTCGGCACGGGCAAGGACCCGGCGAGTGGACTCGTCGCCGTCGATTCCCAAGGTGCCACGAATGTCCCCGGGGTCTGGGCTGCCGGGAATGTGGTCAACCCCCGGGCGCAGGTCGTCGCCGCCGCGGGCGCGGGTTCCACCGCCGCCATCAACATGACCGGCTGGCTGCTCGAACGGGAGCTGTCCGCTGCCGTCTCTCCTGACGGACTCGACGTCGGGGGTGCGATCTGATGGCCGGCATCACCGCGGAGACGTCCCGGAACACCCCCTCCGACAGGTTGCCTGCCGGCGTGTACCTGCTCGGTTTCAGCCTGTTCGCGATGGGAAGCGCAGAGTTCCTGTTGGCCGGCGTACTGCCGGCGGTGGCCGCCGATCTGGACGTCACGCTCTCCTCAGCCGGGTTCCTGATCACCGCGTTCGCGCTGGGTGTCGTGATCGGCGGGCCACCGTTCGCCGTGCTCAGCCTGCGTTGGCCGCGCCGCACCGCGCTGGTGGCGACCCAGGTCCTCTTCGCGGCAGGCATCGTCGTCGGGCTGCTGGGCGACTACCAGGTCTTGCTGCTGACGAGAGTGGTTTCGGGTATCGCCTACGCGGGCTTCTTCGCTGTCGCGTCGGTGACCGCGATCAGCCTGGTGACGCCGGACCGGAACGCCCGCGCCTCCGGGGTCGTGGTCAGCGGGCTCAGCGTGGCAATGGTCGTCGGCGGTCCCGCGGGCACGCTGATCAGCCACTTCATCCAGTGGCGCGGCGGATTCTGGGCCGTCGTGGCACTGACGGTCGCCGGGGTCATCGGCTGCCTCCTCGGACTCCCCGCCGCCGACTCGGACAGCAAGCGGCCCACCGAGCCGAGTGTTGCGCGGGAGCTCGCCACCATACGGACGCCGATGCTCTGGGGCATCTACGCGATCACGATCCTGACCACTGCGGCGTACATGATCACGTTCAACTACCTGGCAGCCATGCTCGCCGACATCACCGCCATTCCCGAGGTCTGGATCCCGGCGATCCTCGCGCTCTTCGGGGTCGGGGCCTTCGTCGGTCTGTCCATCGGCGGCCGCGTCTCCGATCGGCGCCCTCACCTCGCACTCCTCACGGGCGCATGGGCGATCGTGATCCTGTCGGTCGTGATGGCTGTCGCGATCCAGCAGGTCTGGGCGGTGGTGCCAACGGTTTTCCTGATCGGCATCGCCGCGTTCGTGCTGAACCCCGCCCTCTACGGACGCGTCTTCGCCATCGCAGCCGACGCGCCGACCCTCGCCGGCGCCACCACCGTGTCGGCATTCCAGCTGGGCATCAGCATCACCCCCGTCCTGGCAGCCGCCTCACTCACACAAGGGGCCGCTCTCACATCGGTCAGCTTGATCGGGGCCGCCCTCGCCGCGGCTGCCGTACCCCTCATTCTCCTGGACCGGGCACGACAGGCCCGCCCAACGCGACGCGCGGCGGCTGAAACGACCTCGGCCGCCGTCCGCTCGGCTCACGACGAGGTCGCCACGGCCCGGGCGAATCGCACCAGCGGTGACCCATCTGAATGAACCTCGACCCCACACCACAGCCCGGACGACCCCCGCCCGGGTGATCGAACAGATCGATGCCTGGGGGCGCGAGCACAAGTGGTCCGCCCAACGGATCACCGCTACGCGCCCCCGAATCCCCGGGTGCCACGAACCGACCGGCTCCGGCCTCGGCCCGGACCACACCACGGCACGGAGGTCACACGCCGGAGCGACCGAACGCCCGGGGATCGCCGGGGCCGACGGGGCCGAAGATGGTCAACCGAGGGTCGGCGGTGGCGAGGGCAGGGGAGTCGAGCCGATCGGGCGCGGTGGCGTCACTTGGCGTCGGCGTAGCAGGAGACGGTTACCGCCTCCATCGGGAAGCGCACCGGCGTCGCCCCGAACAGCAGCCGCGTCGCCGACGTCGCCGCCGTGGCGATCGCGGCGGTCACCTGCTCGGCCTGGTCGAGCGGGCAGTGCACCATCACCTCATCGTGCTGGAAGAACACCAGCCTGGCAGGCTCGGGCAGCAGCCCCCGCAGCACCGCCATCAGCGCCAGCGCCCACTCCGCGGCCGTCGCCTGGACGACGAAGTTGCGGGTGAAGCGCCCCCTGTCGCGGGCCGCCCGAGCCCCGTCGGGCCCCGAGACCAGGTTCTTCCAGGACTGGGACGGCGGCGGGCTGGTACGGCCGAGCCACGACCTGACGAGCCTGCCCTCCTCCCCCGCCTTGGCCGCGTCCTCCACGAACCGGTAGGCGCGGGGGAAGCGCTCCCGCATCACGGCCAGCAGCTTGGGGGCGTCGCCGCTGGTCCCGCCGTACATGGCGGACAGCATCGCGATCTTGGCGTGGTCGCGCTCACCGCCGAAGGCCTTGGCCAGCGCGGAGTAGAGGTCGATCTCCCCTGCGGCGGTGGCCAGGCCCCTGTCGCCCGCCATGGCGGCCAGCACCCTCGGCTCCAGCTGGGCGGCGTCGGCCACGATGAGCGCCCAGCCCTCGTCGGCCACCACGACCTTGCGCATCACCTTCGGGATCTGCAGCGCCCCTCCACCGCTGGTCGCCCAGCGGCCCGAGACGACGCCGCCGACGACGTACTCCGCCCTGAACCGCCCCTCGCGCACCCACTGGTCGGCCCACACCCAGCCGTGGAAGCTGTAGAGCCTGGCCAGCTCCTTGTAGGCCAGCAGCGGCGCGACAGCCGGGTGGTCGATCTGCTCGAGCTCCCTCGACCTGGTGGTCTTCAGCGCCACCCCCGCCGACTTGAACGCCTTGACCAGCTGCTGCACGGAGTCGGGGTTGACGGGGTGGCCGAACGCCGCCGACACCTGGTCGGCCAGCGCCTGCAGCTTGGCGGGCCGCATGCCGTGGACGGGCCGCGGGCCGAGCAGCTCGGTGAGCAACTCCTCGTGGACGTCCCTGCGCCACGGCATGCCGTCGTGGCCCATCTCGGCGGCGATCAGCGCGCCCGCCGACTCGGCCGCGACGAGCAGCCTGAACCTGCCGGGGTCGGGCAGCGCCTCGATCCTGGCCAGCTGGTCGGCCAGCACCTCGGCCAGCGCGTCCGCGCCGAGCTCGACCCGTTCGGGCTCGAACAGCGTGTCCTGCCTGGCCGTCGGCTCGCCGCCGTCCTCGGGCACGGGCAGGCCGTGGAGCCTGGCGTGGGCGGCCTCTGCCGAGCGCGGCTCGCCGTACCTGCCCTCGTGGGCGAGCAGCAGCCCCTCGGTGAGCGCCAGGTCGTGGCAGCGCGCCACCCGCACGCCGGCCGCCAGCAGCACGGGGTAGACCTGCCGGGCGTCGGCCCAGACCCAGCGGGGACGGCGCGGCTCCAGCTCCTGTACGGCGGCGGCCAGGTCGTCGACGCGGCGGGCCTGGCCCTCGAGCGGGCGCAGTGTCCCGCCGCCCGAGGAGTCTGAGGTCAGGGCGACGTACACGCCTCCAGCCTGCCAGGCTCCACCGACATTTCCCCGGGGACGCCAGGTGGCCTCACGGGGTCAGGGAGATGGTCACCTCGTCCTCCAGCGGCGGGTCGAGCTCCTGCGGCAGGCAGCCCGTCGCCGCGAAGCACCGCAGGGTCACCGCCGCGGGCGTCACCTTCAGGTGCAGGAAGCTCTTGAAGAACGGCGGCGTGTCCCAGTCCGACAGCTCCGACAGGTACCGGTGGAAGACCCTCCCGACGGGTAGCCGCAGCGGCATCGGCCACGCGCCGAGCACGCGCGCCGCCCACCGCATCCTGCGGGTGATCGTCACGTTGGGGTCGACCTGGCGGATGGGGGTGTTCTTGATGCGGCCTGCCATGATGCACGCCGCCTCGCTCGGCGTCAGGTACAGCCACCGCATCCGCAACCGCTTGGCGTACAGCTGGCTGTAGAACGACAGCGAGTCGCCGCGCAGCGGGTAGCACTTGAAGTCGTCCTCGTGCACGCCCGCCACGTCCACCCGCTCGATCGTGTGCGTGGCGTGCATGAACGCGCCCGCCCCTCCCGAGACCACGTACTGGATCACCCGGTCCCCCACTCTGACCGGGTACCGCTGGTAGTTGTGCACGTCGCCGCCGATCGCCGCGACGTAGCGGTGCGCGGGGTCGCGGACGATGTCGTCGATCGTCCCTCCGCCCTCCAGCGGCGAGGGCTTGTAGACGTTGCGCGTGTAGATCGGCTTGCCGGTGACGAGGATCTTGGGCCTGGGGTCGAGCGAGGTACGGCGCAGCCACGCGGCCTGCTCGCTGTCGATCAGGCCGTCGATGCCGGTGTCGACCCCGACGATCAGCAGGCTCTCGCTCTCGATCGCCCAGTAGGAGGCGGGCTGGACGGCCCGCTGCGTCGGAGCGTCGCGTAACCTGCGGGCCTCGGCGAGCGCCGCCTCGTCGATCGGCTCGGGCCTGCGCCACAGCAGGCCGCGCAGTCCCCTGTCCGGCTTGGGCTTGAGCGGGGGCGCGTCGCAGAAGACGCGCATGAACCCGCCGAGCCCGTCGTACCAGTCGTGGTTGCCCGGGACGGCGTAGATGGGCGCCTGGTAGTCCTTGTACGGCCGGAAGAATTTGCGGGGGTAGTCGTCGCCCGCGCCCGTCGGGTAGATCACGTCGCTGGCGATCACCCCGAACGAGGTGTCCTCGCCGATCGCCAGCAGCCCGGGCACCACGGCGTACTGTGAGGCGTCGCCCTCGCCCGGGTCGCCCATGAGCAGGAAGCTGTAGCTCTTGCCGAGCCCCCGCCTGATCCTGAAGTCGCCGTCCACGCCACGCTCGCGCTGCGCCTCGACCCAGCGCCGCCGCACCTCTCCCGAGGGGTCGCCGAGCAGGCCGGAGAGGACCTCGTTGCGCGAGCGCCAGAGCGTGCGGGGATGGAACCAGGAGAAGGAGTCGCGGTCGGGCCGCAGCTCCCTGAAGCTCCCGATCTGCTGGCAGCGCCATCCGGCGCCCTCCTCCGAGGTGCGGGAGGAGGTCCGCTTTCCACGTTCCGCGGCGACTTCGACCATGACCATATCTTTACCTGATCTCTCGCCCCTGTCATCGAGCGACCACGTGCGGTAGCCTTCACCCCCAAGCAAGCGGTTGTCGATGCTGCGGGGGGCTGGGGATGGCCCGCACCGGTTCAGGGGATGGAATCAGCGCCGACGCCGTCGAGGGGCTGCTCGCCTATGCCGCGACGCAGCGGGGGTTCGACGGCGGGGCGATGAAGAGCGTTGAGAGGGCGATCGCGGACGCCCGCGTGCTGGCGGCCCGCGATCCGGTCACGCACGCGGGGCTGCTGGCCAGGGCGCTGCGGACGGGCGCCAGGCATCTGATGTCCCGCGGCAGGCCCGCGAGGGCGCTGCCGCTGGCGGAGGAGGCGCTCGGGCTGGCCAGGAGCATCGGCGGCGCGCCGCTCGTCATGGCGCTCGGCTGCACGGCGGAGGTGCTGACCGCCCTCGGCCGCGAGGAGGAGGCGCTCATGCTGCTGACGGAGGCGGAGAAGGAATGAGCACGCCGGGGTTCATGATCCCGGCGGGGTCGAGGCGCTCCTTGACCGCGCGCAGGATCTCGACGCCGAGCGGGCCGATCTCCTCCGCGTAGGCCTCCCTGTGGTCCCTGCCGACGCCGTGGTGGTGCGAGATCGTGCCGCCCGCGGCGACGATCGCGGCGTTGACCGCCCGCTTGGCGCTCTCCCACTCCTCCAGACCCCGCTCGGTCACCACGGTGAAGTACAGGGACGCGCCCGTCTCGTAGACGTGCGAGATGTGGCACATGACCAGCGGCGTGCCGAGCGCGCCGAGCAGCGCCAGCCGTACCGCGTCGTAGAGCCTGGGCAGGTTCGCCCAGAAGCCCGCGGTCTCCAGCGTCTCGACCGTGGCCCCCGCGGCGAGCAGGGAGTCTCGCAGGTACGGCGCGGCGAACCTGCCGTGCTCCCACGCCTGCCCCGGCTCGGTCCCCAGGTAGGTGCCGCCCGACTGGGCCAGCACGGCGGCCGCGCCCTGGCGGTCCTTCTCGTGGCCGGCGATCAGCAGGCAGCCGGAGTCGCCCGAGCCGATGGCCTCGGGCTTGGCCAGGCCGATCATCGTCTCGGTCTCGTCGGACAACCGCAGTACGGCGGGCAGCAGCCCCGACTGCGCGAGCGTGCGCATCGCCGCCGAACCCGCCGTGAACGACTCGAAGCGCCACCCCTCGTAGACCGTCTCCACGGGGATCGTGCGCACCCGCAGGCGCAGGGAGGTGATGACCCCGAAGGCGCCCTCCGACCCGAGGACGAGCTGCCGCAGGTCGGGCCCCGCGGCGGACTTGGGCGCGCGGCCCAGGTCGAGCGTTCCTGTGGGGGTGGCCACGGTCATGCCCACGACCATGTCGTCGAAGCGCCCGTATCCCGCCGATGCCTGGCCGCTCGACCTGGCGGCCGCGAAGCCGCCGAGCGTGGCGTACTCGTAGGACTGGGGGAAGTGACCGAGCGTGAGCCCGTGCTCGCCCAGCAGCCGTTCGGCGTCGGGCGCGCGCAGCCCCGGCTCCAGCACCGCGACCATCGACTCGGTGTCGACCGAGACGAGACGGTCGAGCCGCGCCAGGTCGAGGGCGATTACGCCGCTCCCGCCGACGAGGCCGCCGACGACCGAGGTGCCGCCGCCGAAGGGGACGACCGCCACGCCGTGCCGACCGCATACCTCGAGGACGCCCAGCACCTCCTCGTGCGAGCCCGGCAGCACGACCGCGTCGGGGGCGTCGGAGCCGTCGCCCGCGCGCATGCGCAGCAGGTCGGGCGTGGACTTGCCGCGGGTGTGCCTGATCCTGGCCTCACGGTCGGAGCGCACGTGGGCCTCGCCCACCACCTCGCGCAGGCCGGCCGCCGCCGCGTCGGAGAGCGAGAGCGGCGGGAGCAGCACCTCGTCGAACGCCGCGGCCGCCGAGGGCTCGCGCACCCCCATGAGGTCGTGCAGGAGCTTGCGGATCTGGTCGGGCAGCTCGCGGGCCTCGGCGGGGTCGCCCCAGCCACTCCACAGCATCGGTTCGTTCTCCACGCCTTACACTGTGACACATGACGGCAATTCGTCACAATGACGTCGTTCTGGATGCCGCGCGCGAGTGCGTGCTCGCCTACGGGGTCAGGCGTACGACGCTGACCGACGTGGCACGGCGGGCTGGGGTGTCGCGGATGACCATCTATCGCGGCTGGCCCGACGTGGGCAGCCTGGTCGCGGATCTGATGACCCGCGAGTGGCTGGGCGTGGTGGAGCGTCTGGACCTGTCCGACCCTGTCGCGGCGGTGGTCGAGGGCGTGCGGACGCTCAGGGAGCACCCGCTGTGGCGGAAGATCGTCGAGGTCGAACCCGAGCTGCTGCTGCCGTACCTGACCATGCGCAGGGGCACGAGCCACGACGCGATCATCGCCGTGCTCGAACGGAGCATGAGCCCCGCGCGGGCGCGCGCCGTCCTGCTGACCGCCCAGTCGTTCCTGCTGTCGGCCCACACCATGGGCGACGCTTCGACCCTCGACGCCGAACTGGCGACCCTCCTGGAGAGGTACCTGGCTTGAACACCTCGTTGAACGCCGCCCGCAGGCTCGCCGAGCTGGAGAAAGTACGCCGGGAGACCGTCGACGTGCTGGTCGTGGGGCTGGGCGCGACAGGGGCGGGCGTGGCGCTCGACGCCGCGTCCCGTGGGCTCACGGTAGCCGCGATCGACGCCCACGACCTGGCTTTCGGCACCTCAAGGTGGAGCTCCAAGATGATCCACGGCGGGCTGCGCTACCTCGCCAAGGGCCAGGTGGGGGTGGCCCACGAGAGCGCGATCGAGCGCGGCATCCTGCTCACCCGCACCGCCCCGCACCTGGTCAGGGCGGCGCCGTACCTGCTGCCCCTCACCCCTGCGGTCACGCGCGGGCAGGCGGCGCTGGTCATGACCGGCTACCGCATGGGCGACGGGCTGCGGGCCGCGGCGCGCACGCCGCGCAGGCTGCTGCCCGGGCCCTCGCGCCTGTCCTCCGCCAAGGCCCGGGAGCTGGCGCCTCCTCTGCGCGGGGACGGCCTGCGCGGGGCCCTGCTGTCGTGGGACGGCCGGCTGGTCGACGACGCCCGCCTCGTCGTGGCGATCGCCCGTACGGCGGCAGGCCACGGCGCGCGGATCCTGACCAGGTGCAGGGCGCTGGAGCTGCACCGCGACGGCGCCCAGGTACGCGACGAGCTGACCGGCGAGTCCTTCACGATCAGGGCCCGCGTCGTGGTCAACGCGGCGGGCGTGTGGGCGGGACAGCTGAGTCCCGACATCAGGCTGCGACCCTCGCGCGGCACCCACCTGGTCCTGCGCGGCGACGCGCTTCCGGGGTTGCGCGCCGGGCTTCACGTGCCGATTCCAGGGGAGAGCAACCGGTTCGCGCTGGTCCTGCCCCAGCACGACGGGCGCGTCTACGTCGGCCTGACCGACGAGCCCGTGGACGGGCCGGTGCCCGACGTGCCCGAGGTTCCAGAGGAGGACGTGAGCGCGCTGCTGGCGGTGCTCAACACGGTGCTGGAGGCCGAGGTGGACCGGGGCCAGGTGGCGGGCGCCTACGCGGGCCTGAGGCCGCTCCTGGAGGCCGAGGGCCGCACGGCCGACCTGTCACGCAGGCACGCGGTGCTGACGTCGCCCGACGGGGTGATCACCGTCACCGGCGGCAAGCTGACCACCTACCGGCGGATGGCGCAGGACGCCGTGGACGCCGCCGTCCGGCTGCGAGACCTGCCCGCGGGCCCCTGCGTGACGCATCGGGTGCCGCTGGTGGGCGCCGAGCCGCAGGGAGGCCCCTCGGGGCTCGTGCAGCGGTACGGCGGCGAGGCCGCGGCTGTCCACGAGCTGGTGAAGCTGCACCCCGAGCCGGTCGGGGCGGGCCGCGCCCTCGGCGAGCTGGTGTGGGCGGTCAGGCACGAGGGCGCGCTCGACGAGGCCGACCTGCTCGACCGCCGCACCAGGATCGGGCTGATCCCCGAGGACAGGGAGGCGGCACTGGCCGCGGCCCGGCACGCGTTCACCCTCTGAATCGCGTGTCAGCCCCACGCGCACCCTCCCCAAACCGTTAGGTTAGTCTTACCTAACAATCGATGGGGAAGGTGACGCATGGCCAAGGGGTGCGACCATCCGGTCGGCTGTCACACCGGTGACGTGCCGACCCTCGCCAGCGCGACGGTCGGCGCACGCCTGTGGCTGCTCATCGAACACGACGGCCCCTGGGCCTCGCATCTGGAAAACTGCGAACTTCCTGAAGAGATCGCGGAACTCGTGCGAAGAGCCTCCGAACGCGGTATCAGGCCCCAGTTGATCCGCCGTCCAGGCCGCCGGACCCGGCGGCGGGACCAGCACATCCGTGTGCTAGTCGGCTACGCGGCGGGCCGGAACCCCTGGTTGGCCAGCGGTGTCATCGCAGGTCCAGACGATCTTGACTTGGACGCCGTGTTGGCCGGAGTGGTCCCAGA
Source organism: Nonomuraea sp. NPDC049152 (assembly GCF_040648355.1). Taxonomy (NCBI): domain Bacteria; kingdom Bacillati; phylum Actinomycetota; class Actinomycetes; order Streptosporangiales; family Streptosporangiaceae; genus Nonomuraea; species Nonomuraea sp. NPDC049152. The sequence continues at coordinate 80,225 of NZ_JBEZDO010000029.1, forward strand.
GTCCTGCATACTTGAAGACGAGCCGGTATTTCTGGTCTGCACGCACGCCAAGCGCAATGCGTGTTGCGCCCGCATTGGACTACCCCTCGCTCGACGGCTGGCAGAAGTTTTGCCGGACAGAGTGTGGGAAACCTCACATGTTGGCGGCGATCGCTACGCCGCCAACCTCGTGTGCTTGCCACACGGAATTTTCTACGGCAGCATGTCTCAGGCTGCTGCGATCGCAGCGGCCAACGCGTACCGGTCCGGCGAGGTGATTCTCGACCGTTTCCGGGGACGCGCAGGCATCCCTGAGCCATTGCAGGCCGCCGAACATTTCGCCCGTGCCCACACGGGTGAGCTGTCGGTAGGCGGAGTGGCCGTGGAATCCTCTAGGTCGGACGGCGACGTCACCGAAGCCATCGTGCGCTGCGGTGATGTCCGGTTCCAGGTTGTGATCGAGCCATCGGTGTTCCAAACACCGTGTGGTACGGCTTGCGCCGAGACGATCACCACCTACCGGCTGGTCTCGCTGGACAGGCTCACGCCTGTGCGGTACGCCACGCCCGCCCTCACCTGATCACGGGAACATCACGGCGTACTCCTGCGTTGGAACAGTGACGCCGAAACGTCCAATGCGGCTCAATCACTGAAATACCTCTCACGAAGGTGGTTTTCTCATGTCTCAGGTACGTCGGCAGATCGCCCGCCCGCGCCCCAGCTGGGGTTGGCAGGATGATGCCGCGTGCCGAGGTGAGGACCTCGTGCTCTTCTTCGGTCCCGATGGCGAGCGGCAGCCCGAGCGTGACGTCCGCGAGCGGAAGGCCAAGGCGATCTGCGCCCAGTGCCCCGTTCGCGCCGAGTGCCTTGACTACGCGCTGTCCCGGCCCGAGAAGTACGGCACGTGGGGCGGTCTGAACGAGGACGAGCGCGCCTCCGAGCGTCGCCGTCGTATGCGCCGCGCGGCCAGCGCAGGCATCTCCGCCGCCTGAGTTCCACCCCGGCAGCGTCCAGGAACAGCGTGATCACGCAGTTGTCCCGATGACCAACTCGAACCCGGTCGGGACAACTGCCTGATCAAGCAACACCGGCATCCGCTGAGTACCGAGCCCCTTCCGAGGGCAGTACCGCGATGCCCGAAGCTTCAGGCGATCAGGTCGTCGAATTCCCCGTCCTTCGCACCGAGCACGAATGCGGTGATCTCCGCCTTGGTGTAGATGAGCGCGGGGTCGTCGGGAAAGCGGGAGTTGCGCACCGCGTACTGACCTGACGGCAGAGCGGCCACCTCCACGCAGTTGCCGTTGGGGTTGCTGCGCCTGCCCTTGCGCCAGGCCACCGCGAGGTTGCTCGCGGTGATGCCGTTGGGAATCTCCCCCATGGTTCCTCCTCGTGCGTGCTAATGCACGTGCATCGGTGCTTGCAGGGCACGAGGATACGACGAACTAGAAGATCTTGCGCAATCGCTCCAGAAAGCGCCTGCTTTCGGCAGGAGTGTCCGCTTGCACGCTGAGCCGGTCCATGACCTTCATGTAGTGCTCGGACTCGCCCAGCTTGTCCAGGTAGAGCGCACTCGACAGCTGCTCCATGTAGACCACGTCGGGCAGCTCGGGCTCTGGGAAGCGCAGGATCGTGAAGGGCCCGCCCGCCGCGGCGTGGCCGCCCCTGTCGAACGGCATGACCTGCACCGTCACGTTCGGCAGGTCACACGCCTCGATGAGGTGGTCGATCTGGCCACGCATGACCTCGGCCCCGCCGAGCATGCGGCGCAGCACCGCCTCGTCGAGCACCGCCCACAGCGCGACCGCCCGGTCGCCGCTCAGCCGCTCCTGCCTGGTGGTCCTCAGCAGGACCCGGCGCTCCATCTCGTCCTTCGGCGCCTTGTCGTGCGCGAGTGAGATCACCGCTCGGGCGTACTCGGGTGTCTGCAGCAGGCCGGGGACGAACTGGTTCTCGTAGGTGCGGATGATCGAGGCCGCGCCCTCCAGGCCGATGTAGACCTCGAACCAGTTCGGCAGCAGGTCGCTGTACTTGTGCCACCAGCCGGGCTGGTTGGCCTGCCTGGCCAGCTCGAGCAGCCTCGCCCGGTCGTCGAGGTCGCTCACGCCGTACATGGTGAGCAGGTCGGCGACGTCGCGCTCCTTGAAGCTCACCTGGCCGAGCTCGAGACGGCTGATCTTGGCGTGCGAGGCCCTGATCGCGTAGCCGGCGTCCTCCCTGGAGATCCCCTTGGCGGTGCGCAGCCTCCTGAGCTGGGCGCCGAGCAGGATGCGCAGAACCGTCGGGCCGCCGCCCTTGGTGGAGCTCAGGGGTAGCACGTTCTCCGCCGATTCCACGCGCCGTCTCCTTTCAAGGAAAGATCACAGTGTGACACGGATCGTGGGAAGAATCGGCCCTCCCGCACGTGCATTTGCGACTTGCATCCGTAAAACACGAAAAGTCTTGCATCCGTAAGCCCTCGCCGTAAATATGGTCACTTGGACCGCGCGAAGTATCCGAGCCCCGGGGATCTCCATGACCACTTCCGCAGCACCATGGCACGCCGCCACGGGCACCGCACCGCCCGAATGGCTGGGGGCCCTGCTCTCGGGCAGCCCGCCAGGCGACGCGGCGGCGGTGCTCGACTTCTCCATGCCCGCCGACCCGGCCGTCGTGGGGGAGGCCAGGTCGTTCGTGCGCACCACCTTCACCGGCTGGGATTGCGATGACGCGGTGTTCGACGCTCAGCTCGTCGTCTCCGAACTGGTGACCAACGCCATCAGGCACGGCGGGGGCGCCAGGTCACTGAGGCTGGTGTACTCACGACGTCGGCTGGGCTGCGCGGTGCGCGACTTCAGCGGCGCGGTGCCGGTGACCGCGACGTCGGGTTTCCTGGCGGAGTTCGGCAGGGGGCTGCCGCTCATCGAGGCGCTGACGACCGCCTGGGGGTGGCTTTATCCCGTCGGCGGCGGCAAGTTGGTCTGGGCCGCTCTCACCTGAGGCGGCATGCTTCACCCCTGCGACAGCAGCGCCAGGACGTCCGCGTCTCTCAGCTGCTCGAAGCTCCCGTACCACTGCCCGACCGCGTGGAAGTCGGGCGGCGTGGCCAGCACCACCACCTCGTCGGCCTCGGCGCGCAGCGCCCTGACCGTCTGCGGCGCCCCGACGGGTACCGCGAGGGTGAGCCTGCCCGGCTTGGCCGCGTCCACGAACCTGAGCGCCGCCCTCGCCGTACCGCCCGTGGCCAGACCGTCGTCGACCACCACGACGTCGCGGCCCGTCAGCGAGGGCAGCGGCCTGTCCCCCCTGTAGACCCGGACTCTGCGCTTCAGTTCGGCGCGCTCGCTCTCGATCACCTTCTCCAGGTCGGCGCGCGTCAGGCCGAGACCGGCCATCAGCCGCTCGTCGAACACCGGCTCCCCGTCCTCCGCCATGGCGCCGACGCCCAGCTCCGGCTGGGCCGGGTAGCCGATCTTCCTGGTGACCAGGACGTCGAGCACGCCGCCGAGCCGCCGCACCACGGGCACCGCGACGGCCACCCCGCCGCGCGGCAACGCCAGCACGACGGGGTCCTTCAGCCCGCGCAGCCGTTCGGCCAGCAGGGCGCCTGCCTCGGCTCTGTCGGTGAACAGATGCCCCATGCCCGAGTGATACCCGCCCCCGCCGCCTCCTAGCGTCGTGGACGCACCCAGGTATGGCTAGGGGCGGTTACGGCCTGACCTGCGCATCTCCTTGTGAATGAGCTTCCATTTCTGCTGCTGCTCCTTGCGCAGCCTGGCATCGGTCCTGCTCGCCATCCACGCGGCCTCGCGCTGGAGCTTGAACCAGCTCTCCAGCCTGCGCTCGGGCAGCTCGCCCGACTCCATGGCCGCGAGTACGGCGCAGCCGGGCTCGCCGTCGTGACCGCAGTCGCCGAACCTGCACGACCGGGCCAGTTCCTCGATGTCGGCGAAGACCAGGTCGACTCCGTCGGTCATCTCGTAGAGGCCGACGCGCCTGATGCCGGGTGTGTCGATGATCAGCCCGCCGCCTGGCAGCGGGATGAGCTCCCTGTGGACCGTGGTGTGCCGCCCCCTGCCGTCGGCCGCGCGGACCTGCTGGGTGTCCATGACCCCCTCCTCGACCAGCGCGTTGACCAGCGTGGACTTGCCCGCTCCCGAAGGACCGAGCACCACGGCGGTACGTGAGCCCTCGAGGTGGTGGCGCACCAGCGAGACCCCCTCGCCCAGCAGGGAGGAGACGGCGTGCACGGGCACACCGGGCGCCGCCGCCGCGACGTCGGCCAGCAGGTCGTCCAGCCCCTGATCGAACAGGTCGGCCTTGGTGATGAGGACGACGGGCGTGCCGCCGCTCTCCCACGCCAGGGCGACCAGCCGCTCGATGCGCCCGAGATCGGCGAAGTCGGTGGCGTGCATGGAGGGCTCGGCCACGAAGACGAGGTCGACGTTGGCGGCGAGCACCTGCCCCTGGCCGTCGCCCGACAGCCCGCCGCGCGAGACGCGGCTGACGCCGCCTCTGACGAAGGCGGTACGGCGCGGCAGCACCTCGTCGAGCTCGTAGCGCCCTTCGGGCAGCGCCTTGAGCGCCACCCAGTCGCCCACGCAGGGCAGCGCGACGGGGTCGTCGGCGGAGGCGCGCCGTACGCGGGCGCCGTACTTGACGTGGTGGTGCCCATCGGCGGCGATGACCTCGGCGGCGCCGCGGTCGACCCGCGCCACCCGCCCTGGGATCGTGTCGATGGGTAGCTCGGCCGCCAGCGAATCGGTCCAGCCGAGCAGGGAAAGATCGTACGAAGTCACGCTTGGGTAACCCTTCGGAAAGCCGGGCCCCGCAGCGGAAAGGTCAGGCGGGCACCCAGAGGTTTTGGGACAGCGAGCAGCTCAGAAAGACCCGCATGCTCCCCACCTCCCTCTGTGTCGTGGCCATCTGCCTGCGGGCAGGCTATCACGGCGCCTGGAGCGACGATCGATCATTTCCGCGTCTCCCCTGGTCGCCCCGCCTTCAGCGCGGCCCTCACCCGATCATGGCGGCGATCCCGTCGAGGACCCGCTGGAGCCCGAACTCGAAGTCGTCGCCCAGCTCGTCGTAGGCGCCCACGTTCCACAGTCTGGTGATCAGCGGGAAGCGCGCCTGGTCGAAATAGGTGTCCCAGAAGCCGGCGCGGGCTCCCCACCACTCCTCGGTGGAGACGCCGCTGACGCGCTCCGCCTCCGCGGCCTCGACGGGACGCCGCACGGCGCCCCTGACGTAGGCGTCGATGAGGTTGACCGCGCCGAGGATCTGGGCGGGCGTCAGTCCGGTGCCGTCGAGGGCCTGCAGCACAGCCGCGGACCCGCCGATCACGTTGGGCCCGAGCACGGGCCTGTCCACGACGATCAGCAGCGTCCACGGATGCCGGGTGTACAGCTCGCGTCCGCGACCTCGATGGCGGCCCTGACGATCGACTCGACGGTCAGGCCCGGCTTCGGCCCCTGGTCGGCGGCTCCTGCACGCCCCACAGGAGTCGGAGTCCGCGCTCGTGGTCGCTCTTCTCGTTCGTCGTAGACGCCTCATCCTCGAAGTGAGTACGGCGTACGCTGTGGAAGGATTCCGGGAACGATTGAACCCGCCGCCGAGCGGGGCGCGTACTGCCTGCCGTAGGACCATCCGCGACGCAGGGATCGGGCGATGACGCGACAGACCACCTGTCCCCCTCAGGGAGCCGAACCCGTGACCGGCCCGCGCTCCTGGCTCAGGCGCTTACGCCCGGTCAGGGATCCCGACGACGAGCTGGTCATGGCCAGGCTCTACGAGGACTACCACCGCCCGCTGCTCGCCTTCGTGCTCAGGCTGACCGCGGGTGACCGGCAACTCGCGGAGGACGTGGTGCAGGAGACGATGATCAGGGCGTGGCGCAGCGCGGACACGCTCGACCCCGGCGCCGTGTCGCTCATGCCCTGGCTGGCCACGGTCGCCAGGCGTATCGTGATCGACGAACGTCGCCGCAAGGACGCGCGCCCCCAGGAGACAGGCGAAGGCCCCCTGGAGAACGTGCCGCTCCCCGACCAGATGGAGGACCTCCTGCGCCAGGTGGTCGTGTCAGACGCGATGCGGTCGCTGTCGGCGGCCCATCGGGAGATCCTCAACGAGACCATCCTGAGGGACCGCTCGGTCAACGAGGCCGCCGAGGCCCTCGGCATTCCCGTCGGCACGGTCAAGTCGCGGGTCTACTACGCCGTCCGCGCGCTGCGCGTCGCTCTGGAGGAGAGAGGGGTGACGGCGTGACCTCGAGGATCGAGCACACCGACGTGGGCGCCTACGCTCTCGGCCTGCTGGAGGAGGACGACAGGCGCGCCTTCGAGGCGCACCTGTCCTCGTGCCCCTCCTGTACGGCGGAGCTCGCCGACCTGTCGGGGGTAGCGCACGCGCTGACCGGGATGGGCCCGGTGGTGGAGGAGGAGCCGGCCCCCGAGGAGATCGTCGACCTGCTCAACCGGAAGAAGGCGCGCGACCTGCGCAATCGGAGGGGCACGCTGGTCATCGGCGTCGCCGCGGCGATCACGCTGGTCGCCGGCGGGGTGACGGTGGGTTCGGCGATCGGCGGCGGCACGCCTTCCGTGCACGCGGGCCATGACATGGGCCCCGCCGAGTCCTTCTACGCCATGGGCAGCCCCATCACCGGCACGAGCACGGCGGGCGCCAGCGGCGGCCTGGTGCTGGAGGACAAGGGCTGGGGCACGCACGCCGCGCTCATGCTGGCGGGGGTGAAGGGCCCACTGGAGTGCGAGCTGCTCGCCGTCTCCACGACAGGCGAGCGCCGGGTCATGACCGGCTGGTCGGTGCCGCCGTCGGGGTACGGCGTGCCAGGCTCGCCCTCGCCGCTCTACATGCACGGCGGCAGCCCGTTCCCCCGCGGCCGGATCGACAGGTTCGAGGTCGTCACCACAACGGGTAAGACATTACTTACCTTCGACATCTGAAAAGGCCCCCTCGCCGCCGCGAGGGGGCCTTTTCATGCCCTCTTACCAGGTGAGAGGGCTTTTCGCTTGTGTGTACTTTTACCGGTTCCCGCGGTGAACCCGCCGTCGGCAGGGGCCCGTACTACTGCCCGAATGACGGAACGATTCCCCTGAGAGGTTCACCATCATGGTCAAGCGCATTCTCGCCACCGGCCTCCTCGCCGCCGCCGTCCTGCCGGTGCTGCCCGCCCTCGGCGCCCACGCCGATGCCCGGCGCTCCGACGACGACGTCTACCTCGCCGCCGGGTTGCGGGGCGCGAACGAGGTCGGCGTCAAGGGCGACGCCGACGGCCGTTCGACCGTCGTGCTGCGGATCAGCGGCGACCAGGTCTCCTTCGCCATCCGGTGGAACGGCGTGGACGCCCCCGGTGCCGCCCACGTCCACCTCGGCGCCAAGGGCGCCAACGGCGACGTCAAGGTCGAGTTCTTCACCAAGCCGCTGCCCGCGGGCGTGCTCGGGGTCACCGGCACGGTCGCCGTCGAGGACGAGACCGTGCTGCGGTCACTGGTCGACGATCCCGGCGGCTTCTACGCCAACCTGCACAACGCCGCCTTCCCCAAGGGCGCCGTGCGCGGCCAGTTCCACCGGCTCGCCAGGCCCGTCGACCTCAACGGCGTCCTGCACGGCAGCAACCAGGCGGCCCTGGCCTCGCGTGCCGACGGCGCCCAGGAGGTCCAGGCGTCCGACGGCAAGAAGCGCGGCGACGCCGACGGCAAGGCCACCTGGTGGCTGCGGCCGAACGGCGCGGCCATCGCCTACACCGCCACCTGGTCGGGCGTCGCGGCGCCGACGAACGGCCACCTCCACAAGGGGGTCAAGGGCAGGAACGGCGAGGTGGTGGCCGACCTGTTCGCCGCGGAGAAGGGGCTGCCCGCCAACCTCACGGGCATCGCGGGCGAGACCCCCGTGAAGCGGGCGATCGTGAAGCGGATCGCCGCCGACCCCTCGCGCTACTACTCCAACCTGCACACCGTCGAGTTCTCCGGCGGCGCGGTGCGCGGCCAGCTGTCCGGCGGCGGGTTCGGCCACCCGCGCGCGGTCACCGCCGCGGTCACCAAGGGCGCCCAGCTCTACGCCTGCACCGAGCAGCCCGGCGGCGGCCACGCCTTCACCCAGCTCGGCGTGACGGCCAAGCTGCAGCGCGGCATCAAGCACTCGTTCGTGACGCCCGCGGCCGGACCGCCCCAGTGGATCGCCCCCGACGGCAGCGCGGTGCGCGGCAAGGTCGCCGGCAAGCGGCCGAACGGCGAGGGCGTCATCCCCGAGCTCGTCCTCGACGCCGCGCAGGCGGGGGCACGCCGCGGGCTGCTGGCCCACACAACGCAGATCCTGCGCCTGAACACCGTCGGCGGCGCGGCCCCTGCCGGGGCCTGCGACCCGCGCAAGCAGCCCAGGATCCAGGTGCCCTACGGCGCGGACTACATCTTCCTCGGCTGACCGGCCTTCCCTCCCCCGCAGGTCCCCGCCGCCCTCCCCCCGGCCGCGGGGACCTGCCCTTTGCCGGGGGACTGACGCGAAGCCCTCAATCGGGGCGGGATCCACCTCGCCCGGGGTGCGGTGGCCCGGTTTCCCGAGCCACCGTCATGGTCATGCCGGTTCGTCGACGAGCGCCAGCCAGCGGTCGGCGATCGCGCCCCACAGGGCGATCAGCGCGGGCTCGGCCTCGGCGATACGGCCGAGCATGGCGGGGACGTCCAGGCCGAGCGCCGCCAGCTGGGGCGATTCTCCCGCCGCCCACTCCGATGCCGAGCCCAGCAGCACCTCGGGATGGAACTGCACCCCCCAGGCCCTGCGGCCGAGCCGGAAGGCCTGGTGCGGAAAGGCGTCGTCGCGCAGGAGGGGGACGGCTCCCTGAGGCAGCGCCGTGATCTCGTCCCAGTGCCACTGGACGGCCTGCCCGTCATCGGGGAAGCCGGCGAACAGCTCGTCGTCCGAGGCCGAGGGGTAAGGGCTGACGGGGTGCAGGCCGACCTGGGCGGCCGCGGCGACGGCGACCGTACCGCCACAGGCCGTGGCCAGCAGTTGGCCGCCGAGGCAGACCCCCAGGACGGGAACCTCGTCGCGGACGGCCTCGCGCAGCAGTTCCTCCACCGCGGGCAGCCACGGGGCCAGGGCGACGTCATACGTGCCAGGGGTCCCGCCGAGCACGACCAGGCCGTCATGGCCTGACAGGTCCGCGGGCAGCGGCTCCCCCTGGTACGGGTGTCGCAGGTCGAGCTTGAGCCCGGCCGCCTCGATCCGCTCCCCGATCAGCCCGGGGCCAGTGCCGTGCTCATGCTGGATGCCGAGGATCACAGGCGGCCCGCCTCGATGATGGACTTCAGGAACATCCGCGTACGCTCCTCGCGTGGTTCGGTGAAGATCTGCTCAGGTGGCCCCTGCTCCAGCAGGCACCCCTGGTGCAGGAAACAGACCCGGCTCGCCACCTCGCGGGCGAAGCCCATCTCGTGGGTGGCCAGCAGCATGGTCATCCCTTCGGCTGCCAGGTCCCTGACGATGCCCAGGACCTCGGCGACGAGCTCGGGGTCGAGCGCCGAGGTGATCTCGTCCAGCAGCAGCACGCGAGGCCCCATGGCGAGGGTGCGCACGATCGCGACCCGCTGCTGCTGCCCGCCGGAGAGCCGGTCGGGGTAGGCGTCGGCGCGCTCCTCCAGGCCGACCCTGCGCAGCAGCTCCAGCGCGCGCTCGCGGGCCCTTTCCCGTGGGAGCCCGCCGAGCCTGACCGGCGCGAGCGTGATGTTGTCCAGCACGCTCATGTGCGGGAACAGGTTGTAGCTCTGGAAGACCATGCCGACGTCCCTGCGCAGCAGGTTGACGTCCACGCCGGGACCCGAGACCACCTCGCCGTCCAGGCGGACGGCGCCCGCGTCGATGGACTCCAGCGCGTTGACGCAGCGCAGCAGCGTGGACTTGCCGCTGCCCGAGGCGCCGATGAGGCAGATCACCTCGTGCCGTGCCACGGACAGGTCGATGCCCTTGAGCACCTCGTGGCCGCCGTAGCTCTTGCGCAGCCCTTCGAGCTCCAGGAAGGCCATCACTTGCTCCGATCGCGGGTGACGAGGCGGTCGACGAAGCGCGCCTGCGGGATGGTGATCAGGATGAACAGGACCGCCACGACCGTGACCGACGACAGGTTGAAGTTGTTGGACGCGAGGATCTTGGCCTGGTTGAAGGCGTCGATGCTGCCGATGACGTTCACCAGCGCGGTGTCCTTCTGCAGGCTGATGAAGTCGTTCAGCAGCGGTGGGATCACCCTGCGCGTCGCCTGCGGCACCACCACGTGCCGCATGGTGGCCAGGTAGGAGAAGCCGAGCGATCGGGAGGCCGCGATCTGGCTGGGGTGGATGCTCTCGATGCCGGCGCGGAAGACCTCGGCGACGTAGGCGCCGTAGACCACGGTCAGCGCCAGGATCGCGTACCAGGTCTGGTCCAGCCCGCTGAGCAGCGGGACCTGGGCCAGCGGGAGGCCGAAGCCGATCAGGTAGATCACGATGATCGCGGGGATGGCGCGGATCGCGTCGATGTAGAAGGTCGCGAGCATCCTGATCGGCCGCCCCGCCCGGCCGGGCGCGAGCCTGGCCAGTGCCAGGACGAGGGCCCAGGCGAGCACCAGGACCTGCGCGACCACGGCGATGAGCAGGTTCGTCCCGAACGCACGGGCGATGTCGGAGACGCTCGCCCACATGAGCGGGCCGTCGAGGAAGGTCTTCTGGACGGCCGCGTCGTTGGCGAGCACGAAGACGACCACGCCCAGCGCGCACAGGACGGCGAACGCCGCGCCCAGCGCCGTCCAGGTCGACTCGCGGCCGCGCGCGGCCAGGCGACGCGCCGCCACGAGGTCGGGGGCCGCCAGCGCGGCGGCGCAGGCGCTCGCCGCCCGCCAGGCGTCCCACGCGGGCCTGAACACGGCCAGGACGGCCAGCGCGCCCGCGACCGCGACGGCGCCGAGCACCCACAGCCAGGGACCTGGCGCGGCCGTCGTGACCAGCTCGGCCGCCACCGCCCAGGTCGCGAGCGTCGCGAGCGCCGCTCCGGCCAGGCCGGTCAGCGCGAAACCGCGTCCCGGGGCGGGGACGGGCTGGGTGCGGGCCCGCGGGGTCGCCTCTCCCTTGAGGAGGACTCGCTCGGTGGTCACGACGCCTGCCAGAGCGGCACCGCGGCGGGGTCGCCGCCGAACACCTTGGACAGGTAGGCGGCCGACAGCTTCGCGAACGTCCCGTCGGACGCCATCTGCTGGATGATCTTGTTGAGGGTGTCCGCGTTGGGCGAGCCCTTCGGGTAGAGCGCGCCGTACGACTCGCCTGTGGAGTACTGGCCGACCACGGTCAGCGCGCCCTGCGAGTTGGCGGCGGTGCCCAGCATGATGGCCACGTCCTGGAGCGCGGCGTCGATCTGCCCCGCCTTGACGGCGGCGGCCATCTCGGGGTCGTTGGGGAAGACCTTGGGCTGCCGCTCGGGCTTGAGCACATTGGCCACGAAGTCGGCGCCCGTCGTCCCCTGCTTGACCCCGAGGCGCAGCGTGCGCAGGTTGTCGCCGGTCACGGTCGCGCCCTTCTTGGTCATCACCCCGATGTTGGAGGCGAAGTAGGGCGCGGAGAAGGTGACCACCTTCTTGCGCGCGTCGGTGATGGAGATCTCGGCCAGCGCCAGGTCGAAGTCCTTGGTGTGGCCGGCGACCAGGGCGTCGAAGGGCGCGTTCTCGATGGTGAGCTTGGACAGTCCGGCGCGGTAGGCGATGGTGGCCGCCATGCAGTACTCGAAGCCGTCCTTGATGTCGGCCACCGTGTCGCCGTTCCACCAGCCCTTCGAGGGCAGGTCGCCCTGCACCGTGAGCGTGTCCTCCGTCACGGTCGCGAGCGTGAACTCGCCGCGCTTGCCGGTCACGGCGCAGTCGCCGTAGCCGGTGCCGCTGGACTCCGTGGTGCTCGAGGTGGAGGATCCGCAGCCTGCCGCGAGGAGCAGGGCGGTGAGGCCGGCGGCGGCGAAGCCGGAGCGGGTTCTGGTCATGGCGCACTCCTGAGTGGTTCTGGGGTACGCCACGGTTGCAAAAACGCTTTGGCTGCGTCAATGGGCGTTGCCAAAACGTTTTCTCAAACGTCGATAGGATCAAGCCATGAGCTCACGCGCCGGTATCCGCGACGTCGCCACCGCCACCGGGTTGTCGATCACGACGGTGTCGCACGCCCTCAGCGGCAAGGGCCGCGTCTCCGAGAAGACCAGGGCGATCGTCCTCGCCGCCGCTCAGGAGCTCGGCTACCAGCCCGACCCGATCGCCGCCGGCCTGGCCTCCGGCAGGGTCGGCGTGATCGGCGTTCCCGTCGTCCACCTCGACTCGCGGCACTGGGGCCACACCTACCGCCCCTACTACGCCGCGTTCACGGGCGGCGCCACCATGCTGGCAGTCGAACGCGAGCACGCCCTGGTCGTCGTGCCCGCGGCGCCCGACTCGGGGATGATCCGCCGGGTCCCGCTCGACGGCATGATCGTGGTCGATCCCGAACCGAACGACGCGATCCTGGCCGACTGCCTTCGCAGGGGCATCCCCGTGGTCGCCGACGGAGCCCCGCTCGACCCGGGCCACGGCGACGTCCCCGTCGTCCACAGCGACGCCGACGACAGCCTGCGCACGTTGCTCGGCCGGCTGCGCGCCACGGGATCGCGGCGCGTCGCGCTGCTCACCGGCACCGAGGCCGACTCCTACACCCTCGACACGGGCGCCGCCTACCGCGAGTGGTGCGCGGCCACGGGCAACCCGCCGGTCGTCGAGGCGCTCCAGCCCGACGAGGTCCCCGAGGTGGCCGCCGAGCGGCTGCTGTCGGGCGCCGACCGCCCCGACGCGGTCCACGGCCTCAACGAGACCTACGGCGAGGCACTGCTGGCCGCGGCCAGGAGACTCGGGCTGTCCATCCCCGGCGACCTGCGGGTGACGATGATGTGCGAAACCTCCGAGGACAAGCACTGGGAGGTGCCGCTCACCGTGATCAGCCTGGAGGCCGCCGCGCGGGGAGCGGTCGCGGCGGGCGCGCTGATCGACATTCTCGCCGGGAAGGAGGTGGGACGGCTGCACGTCCCCACCCGCCTGGTGTTCCGCGCCTCGACGGGCGCGTAGCCAAGCCCCGCCGCACCACGTGCGGCGGGGCGGCCGTACCCGGATCTAGGACAGACCGGGCGCGGGGAACTGCGCGGTGAGCTCGGAGACCTCATGGTGCACGCGGGTGATCACGTCCTCGGCGTCGCCCTTGGCCAGCGCGGTGACGACCTCGTCCATCCACGCGCCGATCTGCCGCATCTCGGCCTCCTTCATGCCACGCGAGGTGACGGAGGGCGTGCCGATGCGGATGCCGGACGGGTCGAACGGCTTGCGGGTGTCGAACGGCACCGTGTTGTAGTTGGTCTCCAGACCCGCCCTGTCCAGGGCCTGGGCGGCCGGCTTGCCGCCGATGCCCTTGGGCGTCAGGTCGAGCAGGATCAGGTGGTTGTCCGTGCCGCCGGAGACCAGGTCGAAGCCGCGGCTCGACAGCTCCTCGGCCAGCGCCTTGGCGTTGGCGACGACCTGCGCGGCGTACTCGCGGAAGGACGGCTGGGCCGCCTCGTGCAGGGCGACGGCGATCGCCGCGGTGGTGTGGTTGTGCGGCCCGCCCTGCAGGCCGGGGAAGACGGCCTTGTTCAGCGCGGTGGCGTGCTCGTCGGCGGAGGCCATCAGCATCGCGCCGCGCGGGCCGCGCAGCGTCTTGTGCGTGGTCGTGGAGATCACGTCGGCGTGGCCGACGGGCGACGGGTGCGCGCCGCCCGCGACGAGGCCGGCGATGTGCGCGATGTCGGCGGCCAGGACCGCGCCGACCTCCTTGGCGATCGAGGCGAAGCCCTCGAAGTCGATCGTGCGCGGGATCGCGGTGCCGCCGCAGAAGATCAGCTTGGGCCGGTGCTCCAGCGCCAGCGCGCGGACCTCGTCCAGGTCGATACGGCCGGTGTCCTGGCGCACGCCGTAGCGGACCGGGTTGAACCACTTGCCGGTGGCGCTGACCGACCAGCCGTGGGTCAGGTGGCCGCCGAACGGCAGGCCCATGCCCAGGACGGTGTCGCCCGGGTTGAGGAAGGCCATGTAGATGGCGAGGTTGGCGGGCGAGCCCGAGTAGGGCTGGACGTTGGCGTGCTCGACGCCGAACAGCGACTTGGCGCGGTCGATCGCCAGGGTCTCGATCTGGTCGATGACCTGCTGGCCCTCGTAGTAGCGCTTGCCCGCGTACCCCTCGGAGTACTTGTTGGTGAGAACGGTGCCGGTGGCCTCGAGGACCGCCTTGGACACGTAGTTCTCGGACGCGATGAGCTTGACGGTGTCGGCCTGGCGGCGTTCCTCGGCCTGGATGAGCTCGGCGAGCTGCGGATCGACGTTGGCGAGAGAACTCATGACTCCCCTGTCATCATTGACAATGTGCGAAGACCCAGGCGCTCGGCCTTCGCCCCTTCCGCTCCCCGGTGGTCAACCACCCAATGCGCCAGTCGCGACGTCCTAGACGATATCGGATGTCAGGAGGCCGCACGGCTGGCCCTCGTCGCCCCCTCCCCCGGCCACAGCCGGTCGACCTCGGCGTTGAGGATGGCGCCGATGAGCACGGCGAGCGCGGTGATGTAGAGCCACAGCAGCACGGCGATGGGCGCGGCGAGCGAGCCGTACACCGAGACGGGCGAGAACCACGAGGCGAAGACCGCCCGCAGCACCATGGCGCACAGCAGCCACAGGAACAGCGCGAGCACCGCTCCGGGCAACTCCCTGTACCACTTGGTCCGCACGGGGACGCTGACGTGGTAGAGCATGGTCAGGAACAGCACGGAGCCGATGATGACGACGGGCCAGTAGAGGACGTCGACCAGCACCGCGTAGTCCTTGATCGTCGCTCGCAGCAGGTCGGGCCCGATCAGCATGACCGGCATGACGATGACGCCGATGAGCAGGGCGACGATGTAGAGGCCGAAGGACATCAGCCTGGTGCGGATGATGCCGCGTTCCTCGCCGAGGCCGTAGGCCACCGAGATGAGGTCCACGTAGACGTACAGGGCCCGCGATCCCGACCAGAGCGCGAGCAGGAAGCCGACCGAGATCAGCGGCACGGTGTTGTTGCTGTTGAGCACGTCGTCCAGCAGCGGCTTGATGACCTGGTCGATCGCGTTGTTGGTGAAGATGAGGTGCGCCTGCTTCTCCACCTCCTCGCGTACGGTCTCGACGGTGTCGGGGCCGAGCACCGAGCTGAGCTGGGCCAGGACGGCGATGATGCCGAGCACGAACGGCGGGAGCGACAGCAGGGCGAAGAACGCGGCCTCACCCGCCAGGCCGGTGACCCTGTAGTTGACCCCGGCGTCCACGGACGCGCGAACGATGGCCCACGACCGGGTGTCCAGCACCCAGTTGAGCCGCTCCCTCGCGCGGCTCATGCTGAGCCGCGGCCCGCGCCGTTTGGAGCGAGGCGGTGCGTCGGTGGACGTCATGGCAACCAAAGGTATTCGCTGTCACAGGTCACTTCCCCGCATGACCTGTGACAATCGGATCTCGTGTCAGGATTCGACGATACGCGCGCCGAGCGGTAGCAGCGAGACGGGAATCATCTTGATGTTGGCCACGCCCAGCGGGATCCCGATGATCGAGACGAACAGCGGGATGGCGGTGAGCACGTGCCCGAGCGCGAGCCACCAGCCTGCGAAGACGAGCCAGATGACGTTGCCGATGGTGGACAGGGCGCCCGCGTCGGGGTCGCGCTCGACGGTCCTGCCGAACGGCCACAGCGCGTAGGCGGCGATCCTGAACGAGGCGATGCCGAAGGGGATCGTGACGATCAGGATGCAGCAGATGACGCCGGCGATCACGTATCCGATCGCCAGCCATACTCCGGCGAGTACCAGCCAGATGACGTTCAGAATGGTCCGCATAGTCAAAGCATGTCAGCGCGCGCCTAAAACGATCATCCGGAATCGCCCTGAATCTCCCCTGAGGGAGCCCTGCCCTTCCCCGGCGGCCCCGCGAACGCCTGCGCGATCTCCATCCACGCCCGCGCGCTCTCGCCCGTCACCTCCAGGCGCAGGTCGTCCAGGTGCCGCCGCTGGGTGACCAGGAGGCAGAAGTCGAGCATCGGCCCGCGCACCACGTCCCGCGCTTCGGGTGCGCCCGCCGTCCACGGGGTGCCGTCCGGCATCGCCAGCTCCACCCGGACGGGGTCGGAGGGCACGGGCCTGCCCCTGACGGCGAAGCCGTACGGCATGGCGCGCACGCCGAGCGTGGCGACATGCCTGAGCCTGGCGGTGGGCGTCCTGACGACGCCGAGCGCGTCGGCGACGTCCTGGCCGTGCGCCCACGTCTCCATCAGCCTGGCGGTGACGAAGGAGGCGGCCGACATGGGCGGGCCGTACCAGGGCACGCGCTGCCGAGGATCGAGCGTGGCGAAGAGCCCCAGCATGCGGGCGCGTGCCTTACGGAACCACGCGTGCACCTCGGCCGCGGGCAGCGCGCGCGCCTCGGCCACCAGGTCGTCGACGAAGCTCTCGCTGACCCCCTCCCGCAGGGAGCCGGGGTCCGTGACGGCCCTGACGGCCGCCTCGTCGAACCATGCCAGGTGGCTGACCTGGTCGCGGATCGCCCATCCTTCGGCGGGCGTGGGGAGCTCCCAGTCGGCGCCGTCCAGGAGCGCCTCCAGGTCGGCGGTCTCGGCGCGCAGGTCTGCGAGCAAGGTCGGGAAGAAGTCCACGGTGAATAATCAAGAGGTGATTTGCGAGAAGTGCAAGGACAAACTCCACGAGGAGTGCCCCGGCGGATCATGGTGCGACTGCCAGCACCAGAGCGCGGAGACGCCCAAGGAGTCCGAGCTCGACTGGCCCAGGCAGGGCTAGATCGTCCAGACTGTGGACCCGGTCTTGGACATGCCAGACCACCGAGGTATGGTTCGAGGTATGCCAGCGGACCCGATGCTCGTCGTGCGACGTCACGTCGACCTTCAGCGTGTCCGTAGTGCCATCTGTAGCGACGCCCGCTAATTCTTCCCCGTTTTCTCTCTGAAACGACGCGCGCGTCGCACACCCCGGTCCCCTGCACTCGACGATGAGGCAGGAGGAGGCCGGCGCGCGCCCACGACTCAAAGGACGCGCTATGACCACCCCTGCCAGCCGGCATCACAAGCGCCCGCGCGGCGAAGGTCAGTGGGCTCTCGGTTATCGCGAGCCGCTGAACAAGAACGAGGAGAACAAGAAGAACGATGACGGGCTGAACGTTCGCCAGCGCATCATCGACATCTACTCCAAGCGCGGCTTCGACTCCATCGACCCGGCCGACCTGCGTGGACGCATGCGCTGGTACGGCCTGTACACCCAGCGCAAGCCCGGCATCGACGGCGGCAAGACCGCCATCCTCGAGCCGGAGGAGCTGGACGACCGCTACTTCATGCTGCGCGTCCGCATCGACGGCGGCCAGTTGAGCATCGAGCAGCTGCGGGTGCTCGCCGACATCTCCAACCTGTACGGCAGGGGCACCGCCGACCTCACCGACCGGCAGAACATCCAGTACCACTGGATCGAGATCGAGGCGGTGCCCGACATCTGGGAGCGCCTGGAGGCGGTCGGCCTGTCGACGACCGAGGCCTGTGGAGACACGCCGCGCGTGATCCTCGGCTGCCCGCTGGCCGGCATCGACACCGAGGAGGTGCTCGACGCCACCGGGCAGATCCGCGAGGTGCACGACCGCTTCATCGGCGATCCTGCCTACTCCAACCTGCCGCGCAAGTTCAAGACGGCGATCTCCGGCTGCCCGGCGCACTGCACGGTGCACGAGATCAACGACGTGGCCTTCGTCGGGGTCGTCAACGAGCAGGGCGAGAAGGGCTACGACCTGTGGGTGGGCGGCGGCCTGTCCACCAACCCGATGTTCGGCAAGCGGATCGGCGTGTTCGTCCGCCCTGACCAGGTGGGCGACGTCTACGGCGGCGTGATCGGCATCTTCCGCGACTACGGCTACCGCAGGCTCCGGCACAGGGCCAGGATCAAGTTCCTGGTCAACGACTGGGGCGCGGAGAAGTTCCGCGACGTGCTCCAGACGGAGTACCTCAAGGAGGACCTGCCCGACGGGCCCGCTCCGGTCCAGCCGCGCGACAGCCGCCGCGACCACGTGGGCGTCCACCCGCAGAAGGACGGCAACTTCTACGTCGGCTTCGCGCCGAGGGTCGGCCGCGTCGACGGCGACAAGCTGCACCTGATCGCCGACCTGGCCGAGCGGCACGGCTCGGCGAGGGTCCGCACGACCGTCGAGCAGAAGATGGTCATCCTCGACGTGGCGCCCGACCAGGTCGACTCGCTCGTGGCCGCGCTCGAGGCCAACGACCTGCAGGTCACCCCGTCCACCTTCCGCCGCCAGACGATGGCGTGCACCGGCATCGAGTACTGCAAGCTGGCCATCGTCGAGACCAAGGCCACCGCCTCCCACCTGATCGACGAGCTGGAGAAGCGGCTGCCGACCTTCGCCGAGCCGCTGACCATCAACGTCAACGGCTGCCCGAACTCCTGCGCCCGCATCCAGGTCGCCGACATCGGCCTGAAGGGCCAGCTGGTCGTCAACGACCAGGGCGAGCAGGTCGAGGGCTTCCAGATCCACCTGGGCGGCTCGCTCGGCGTCAACCCGGGCTTCGGCCGGAAGGTCCGTGGCCTGAAGACCACGGCCGAGGAGCTGCCCGACTACGTCGAGCGGGTCCTGACCCACTTCGAGGACCAGAAGAAGGACGGCGAGTCGTTCTCCGACTGGGTCCAGCGAGCCGACGAGGGGGACCTCAAATGAGCGAGCGCGCGGTCCCCTTCCACTGCCCCTACTGCGGTGACGAGGACCTGGAGCCGTACGAGGGCGACGGCGGCTGGTACTGCAGGGCGTGCGCCCGCGCCTTCAAGCTGAAGTTTCTCGGGATCGGAGTGAAGATATGACGCTCGTGGACATCGAGGTGACGTTAAGAGAACAGCGCGGCACGCTCGACCTGCAGTCCATTGTCGAGTCCGCCGCCGTGTTCCTGGAGGACGCGCCCGCCAGGGAGATCATCCGCTGGGCGGCCGCGACGTTCGGCGACCGGTTGTGCCTGACCTCCTCCATGAGCGACGCCCTGCTGATCGATCTGGTGAGCAGGGTGAAGCCGGGCGTTGACGTCCTGTTCATCGACACGGGCTATCACTTCGCCGAGACGATCGGCACCCGTGACGCGGTCCAGCAGGTCTATGACGTCAATGTGATCAACGTGCAGCCTTCGCGGACGGTCGAGGAACAGGAACGCGACCTCGGCCCCCGCCTGTTCGGCCGCAATCCCGACCTGTGCTGCTACCTGCGCAAGGTGGAGCCGCTGAACAGGGCGCTCGAGCCGTACCTGGCCTGGATCTCCGGCATCCGCCGCGACGAGTCGCGCACGCGCACGGGCACCAAGGTCGTGGAGTGGGACGCCAAGCGCCAGATGGTCAAGGTCAACCCGATCGCCAGGTGGACGCAGGACGACGTCGACAACTACATGGCCGACAACGGCGTTCTGATCAATCCGCTGCACTACGACAACTACCCGTCGATCGGCTGCGCTCCCTGCACCCGCCAGGTCGCCGACGGGGAGGACCCGCGCAGCGGCCGCTGGGCGGGCATGGGGAAGACCGAATGCGGCATTCACCTCTGATCTCGGCGTCCGTGGCCTCCGCCGGTCGGCATCCGGCGGGTGAGGGGACGCGCCTTGGCAGGGGCGCGATCCCGTTGGTCGCGGTGGCGCACGGGTCACGCGACCCGCGCGCCGCCGCGACCGTGGAGGCGCTGCTCGACAGGGTCAGGCAGGCGCGGCCCGAGCTGCCCGTCCGCTCGGCCTATCTGGATCACGGCCCGCCCACGCTCGCCCAGGCGCTGTGCGGGCTGCGCGAGGCGGTCGTGCTGCCGCTGCTGCTGACCGAGGCCTACCACAGCAGGGTGGACCTGCCCGCCGCGCTCGCCGAGGCGCGCGCCCGCGACGCGCGCCTGCGCGTGCGCTACGGCACGACGCTCGGCCCGCACCCGCTGCTGCTCGACGCGCTCGAGCGGCGCATGGCGGAGGCGGGGGTCGTCGCCGGCGACTCCGGCACGGCCGTCGTGCTGGTGTCCGCGGGCTCGAGCGACGCCCGCGCCAACGCCGTCGTCGCCGAACTCGCGCGATCGTGGGGCGAGCGGTCGGGGTGGTGGGCCGTGACGCCCGCCTACGCCTCCGCCGCGGGACCCACCCCGGCCGAGGCGGTCGCGGCGCTGCGGGCCGCCGGAGCGCCGCGCGTGGCCGTCGCGCCGTACCTGCTGGCTCCGGGGTTCTTCGCCGACAAGGTACGGCGGAGCGCCGGCGCCGACGTCGTCGCGGACGTGCTCGGCCCCGCGCCCGAACTGGTCGAGGTGCTGCTGGAACGCTACGAGCTCGCGCTGACGGCCGATACCGCCATGGCCTCGGCCTGATCCGGCGCGGCGGACGCGCCGCGCCGGATGTCAGTCGCGGCCCAGACCACGCTGCTCGCCCCACGTCTGCTCGTGGCCGAGCCCGAGGTGCTCGCGCCACGCCGCCCAGCCGCGCTTGATCGGCTTGGCCCGCGAGTCGCCGACGACCTTCACATCGCCCATGACGGCGTAGGCGTGCACCCGCACCACGGGGACGTTCATGCCGGGCGCGGCCTCCAGCACGTCGACCTTCTTGTCGCCCATGATGGCCATGCCGTCGAGGTCCACGTCCACGCCGTCGGGAACGATGATCTTGACGTCGCCCATGACGGAGACCGCCGTGACGTCGATCGTGTTCGTGCGGACCTCCGCCTCGCGCAGGTCGAGCACGACGTCGCCCATCACGGCCACGGCGCCGAGCTCCTGGTCGATCCGCCACTTGCCGCGACGCTTGGTGTCCCCCATGATCGCCACGAACCAGCGCCGCTTGCGCGAGGGCGCCTCGGCGGGAGCGGGCGCCGCCATGCCCCCGGCGGGCAGGTCCTGGGTGATCAGGGCCAGTTCGGCGTGCGTGGTCGCCTTGTAGGCGGCCTCCGTCCTGTCGGTCAGCTCGACCAGCGTCAGCCTGCCCTCGACCGAGGCCACACGCAGCCGCTCGACGACGGCCTCCCTTTCGACGTCTGAGGCGCGCAGTCCCCCCGGATCACTCATAGTCGCAACATATCGCGTTTTGCCGGACTTGCGGAGGACCGACATCCCGCTCCACTGGAGCCGGGCGCTCAACCGGAGACGCTAGGGTCCTGTCATGCATGAGGAACAGCTCTACCGGGCGGCGTTGAACGGCGACCTGGAGACCGTGGCCGAGCTGCTGGCCGCAGGAGCCGACCCCAACGTGGTCAGCCAGGGCGAGGAGGAGGGACTCCCGCTGTGCGCGGCGGCCGCGTGGGACCGCGTGGCCGTGGCCGGGGCGCTGCTGGCCGGGGGCGCCGACGTCAACGGCCGGGAGAACGGCGGCTGGCGGGCGCTGGCGTGGGCGGCGGCCAACGGCCACTCCGAGACCGCCGAGGCGCTCATCGGGGCGGGCGCGGAGGTGGACGCGGCCAACGACGACGGTGACACCCCGCTGACGCTGGCCGCGCGGCGTGGCGCGCTCGGCGTGGTGCGGGTGCTGCTGGAGGCGGGCGCCGACGTCGAGAAGTCCGACGCCGACGGCGACACCCCGCTCGACATCGCGGTCGACTGGGTGGGCGTCCACCTGGAGAGCGCGCTGCTCGACCAGATCGGGCAGGAGGGCTGGGAGTACGTCGTGGCCCGGCAGTACGCCAAGGACGGCACCGAGCTGGTCACGGTGGCGGGGCAGTCGCCCGACGGCGAGGAGCGCGAGCAGATCCAGGCGCAGCGCGGCCACGCGGCGATCGCCACGCTGCTGGAGGAGGCCGAGGGCGTCTACATCCCCGTCGACCAGCTGGTCGCCAGGGCGCTGGCGCACCGCGACACCGACGAGGACGCCGAGACGTGGTGGATCGTCGCCGACACCCTCGGCAAGCGCGGCGACGACGAGACCTACGAGGCGCTGTCCAGGCTGTGCGTCAGCGAGGACGCCCGCGAGCGCGAGTTCGGCGTGGACGCCATCGCGCAGTACGGGATCACCGAGGACGGCGACAAGCCGTACCTGGAGCGGACGCTGCCCCTGCTGCGCAAGATGGCCACGACCGAGGGCAACTCGCAGGTACTGCGGTCGGTGCTGGCGGCGCTCGGCCACCAGGGCGACCACAGGGCGCTGCCCCAGGTGCTCGACATCATCGCGCGCCCGGAGCACAAGCGGACGATGACGGACGCGATCGCGCTGGCCGACGTGCTGCCCGGCGACCCCGAGCTGCTGCGCGGGGAGCCGGAGGCCGGCGTGGAGCGCGACCTCTGGAGCGAGGGGCTGTCACTGCTGGTCGAGATGTCGCGGGACGACGAGGAGGAGGTCCGCGACTGGGCGACCACGGGCATCGCCAACCTCGACGCCGACACCTCGGAGATCCGCGAGGCCCTCGCGGCCAGGCTGGACGACGGCGACCTGCACACCGTGGCGGAGGCGGCCCGCGGGCTCGCGCTGCGCAAGGACGACAGGGCCGCGCGGGGGATCGAGCGGGTACTGGCCGGCAGCGACGACGACTACGCCCGAGAGGTGGCCGAGGAGGCCCGCAGGACCCTGGAGGGCTGAGCGCGCGGCACGTGACTCCGCCACGCCGCCGGTGCGCCGCACCTGGGCGTGGTGGAGTCGCCGGGCGAGTTTCGCCGAGGAGATGTCACGGAGAGCGATCACACGCTAACGTTCCGGTGGCCACTTGTCACCCGACGTAAGGACCGCGTGTGCGCATCGGACTCACCGTGGCGACCGTGCTGTTCGTCGCCTGCCTGCCGGCTCCGACGGGCCACGCGGCCGAGGGCCACGCGCCGGCGCGGCCCGACCAGTGCGCGGTCGACAGCGACAGGGAGATCGCGGCGCAGCTGGCCCGCCATCCCGGCGGCACCAGAGTCGACTCCAACACCGTCTCCTACGACGGCGGCGCGCTGAGCGTCAACGTCTTCCCCTCGACGTGCGAGAGTTTCGACGGGCTCGGCGACTGTGACTCCGGCGTGGCCTGCTTCTGGGCCCGCTCGCGCTACCAGGGCACCCAGTGGGTGCTCAGCGGCAAGGACAGGTGGGTCGACCTGCGCCTCGGCCGGTTCGGCTCGACGCACAACAACCACACGGGCGACCTGCTGCTGCGCGGCGCCCGCGAAGGGACGACCGTGAAGGTCTTCCGGCCCGACACCGGCAGCGCCGACACGCTGCCCCGGGGCGCGCGCAGACCGGTCGGCGGGCTCGACTGGGCCTGTCTCAGCACGCGGTCCTCGCGCGGCTGCGCCTGATCCGCCCCTGCGCGCGAGCCGCGTGCAGGGTCCGCGACCACCCGCCGGGCGCGGGCGATCAAGGGACACCAGCGGGATATGTTGGGGCTTTCCAGCGAAAGGACATCGCCATGGCGACCACTCGTACCGCCACCACGCAGTGGAAGGGCGCCCTGCTCGACGGTTCAGGCCAGGTCTCGCTCGACACCTCGGGCGTCGGCACCTTCGACGTCTCCTGGCCCTCGCGGGCCGAGGCGGCCAACGGCAAGACCTCCCCCGAGGAGCTCATCGCCGCCGCCCACTCCTCCTGCTTCTCGATGGCCCTGTCCCACGGGCTCGCGCAGGCGGGCACCCCGCCGCAGACGGTGGAGACCAAGGCCGACGTGACGTTCCAGCCGGGCGAGGGCATCACGGGCATCGTGCTCACCGTACGGGCCCAGGTGCCGGGACTCACCGCCGAGCAGTTCCAGGAGGCGGCCGAGACGGCGAAGGCCAACTGCCCGGTCAGCAAGGCGCTGACGGGCACCACCATCTCGCTCAACGCCGAGCTGCTCGGCTGACCCCTCCCGGTCGACGTCGACCCCGCGCCCCCGCTCGGGCGCGGGGTTCAGAGCATAGGGATCTCCCCGATCCCCAGAGCGGAACGGCGACGGCACACCTGGAGCGGGGGCTCCGGGTCGGATCGTGCAGTCGCCATAGCGACGGAAAGGCGGACACGTGCGACAATTGGGCCACATGCGAGAGGTCTGGCCGGGCGAGCCCTATCCACTCGGCGGCACCTGGGATGGCGTTGGAACCAGCTTCGCGGTGTTCTCCGAGGTCGCCGAGCGAGTCGAGCTGTGCCTGTTTGACGACGACGGCTCCGAAGAGCGCCTCGACCTGCCCGAGGTCGACGGCTTCGTCTGGCATGGCTACCTGCCGGGCATCACCCCTGGTCAGCGGTACGGCTACCGCGTGCACGGCCCCTACGACCCGTCGCACGGCTACCGCTCCAACCCCGCCAAGCTGCTGCTCGACCCCTACGCCAAAGCGATCGAGGGCGAGCTGCGCTGGAACGAGGCGGTCTTCCCCTACCACTTCACCGACCCCTCCAAGATCAACACGGTCGACAGCGCCCCCTACATGCCGAAGAGCGTGGTCATCAACCCGTTCTTCGAGTGGGGCAACGACCGGCCGCCGCACACGCCGTACCACGAGACGGTCATCTACGAGGCGCACGTGCGCGGGCTCACCATGCGGCACCCCGCGGTCCCCGAGGAGCAGCGCGGCACCTACGCGGGCATCGGGCACCCCGCGGTCATCGACCACCTGCTCTCGCTCGGGGTCACCGCGGTCGAGCTGATGCCGGTGCACCACTTCGTGCCCGAGCACTTCCTCGTGGCCCGAGGGCTGACCAACTACTGGGGCTACAACACGATGGCCTACCTGGCCCCGCACGGCGCCTACTCCAGCGCGGGCCAGCGCGGCGAGCAGGTGCTGGAGTTCAAGGCGATGGTGCGGGCGCTGCACGAGGCGGGCATCGAGGTGATCCTCGACGTGGTCTACAACCACACCGCCGAGGGCGACCACATGGGTCCGACCCTCGGCTTCAGGGGCATCGACAACAGCGCCTACTACCGCCTGCACGACGGCGACAGGCGCTACTACCTCGACTACACCGGCTGCGGCAACAGCCTCAACGTGCGCTCGCCGCACGCGCTGCAGCTCATCATGGACTCCCTGCGCTACTGGGTGCTCGACATGCACGTCGACGGGTTCCGCTTCGACCTGGCCTCCGCGCTGGCCCGTGAGCTGCACGACGTCGACCGGCTGAGCGCCTTCTTCGACCTCATCCAGCAGGACCCGGTGATCTCCCAGGTCAAGCTGATCGCCGAGCCGTGGGACGTCGGACCCGGCGGCTACCAGGTGGGCAACTTCCCGCCTTTGTGGACGGAGTGGAACGGCAAGTACCGCGACTCGGTGCGCGACTTCTGGCGGGGCACGGGGTCGGCGCTGCCCGAGTTCGCCTCCCGCCTGGCCGGCTCCGCCGACCTGTACGCCTCCTCGGGCCGCCGCCCCGTCGCCTCCATCAACTTCGTCACCTGCCACGACGGCTTCACCCTCAACGACCTCGTCTCCTACAACCGCAAGCACAACGAGGACAACGGCGAGGACAACCGCGACGGCACCGACGACAACCGCTCGTGGAACTGCGGCGTCGAGGGCCCCGTCGAGGATCCCGAGATCGTCCGGCTGCGCCACCGCCAGCGCCGCAACTTCCTGACCACGCTCTTCCTGTCGCAGGGCGTGCCCATGCTCTCCCACGGCGACGAGCTGGGCCGCACGCAGCGCGGCAACAACAACGCCTACTGCCAGGACAACGAGATCGCCTGGGTCGACTGGTCGATGGCCCACACCGAGGAGAGCCTGCTCGACTTCGTCCGCTCGCTGTCGAGGCTGCGCCGCGAGCATCCCGTCTTCCAGCGCCGCCGCTTCTTCCGCGGCCGCACGCCCGACGACGGCAAGCGCGATCTGGTGTGGCTCACGCCCGCGGGCGCGGAGATGACGGCCGGCGACTGGCACACCGGCTACGCCAAGTCGATGGGCGTCTACCTCAACGGCGAGGCCATCACCGAGCCGGGGCCGCGCGGCGAGCGCATCGTGGACGACTCCTTCCTGCTCCTGATCAACGCCCACCACGAGGACATGACGTTCACGCTGCCCGGCGCGGAGTTCGCCGACTCGTGGATCACCGTGCTCGACACCGACGACGAGGGTCCGGGCGACGAGGCGCTGTCCGGCGAGCAGTTGCCGCCGGGCGCGCGGGTGGAGGTCACGGCGCGCAGCATCCAGGTGCTCCGCCACCCGATGCCCGCTCCCCAGCAGGCGAGCCTCTAGCGCAGGCGGGCGGTGACCTCGATCTCGATGCGCATGCGCGGGTCGGCGAGGCGGCAGCCGATCATCGTGGCGGCCGGCCGTACCTCGTGGAAGGCCTGGCGGAGCACGGGCCAGCAGGGCTCGAAGTCGGCCGGCTCCGGCAGCATGTAGGTGACCCTGACGACGTCGGCCAGCGACGAGCCCGCCCGGTGGAGGGCGTCGCCGATGTTGCGCAGGCACTGGGCCGCCTGTTCGGTCACGTCGTCGGAGATGGTCATCGTCGCGTAGTCGAAGCCGGTGGTGCCCGAGACGAAGACCCAGCCGTCCTCGACGACCGCGCGGGAGTAGCCGATGGCGTGCTCGAACGTCGAGTCGCTGGAGATGAGCGTGCGTGCTGTCATGGCGTGCATCCTCACAGGGGTCTGAGCGATATGTCCAAGACTTCGTCTGGGCGGTCCTGATATCTCTGGAGATATGGAACGCCCCGAGCTGGACCTCAGGCAGTTGCACGCGTTCGTGGTGCTGGCCGAGGAGCTGCACTTCGGAAGGGCCGCCGAGCGCCTCGGCGTCGCGCAGCCGCCGTTCAGCCAGCAGATCAGGCGGCTGGAGGAGCGGGTGGGCCATCCGCTGTTCGACAGGGCCGCCCGCGAGCTGACGGCCGTGGGCGCGGAGCTGCTGCCCGCGGCCAGGCGGGCGCTCGACGAGGTGGCCGACGGGCTGGAGGGGGCCAGGCGGGTGGGGCGCGGCGAGGCGGGGCGGCTGCGCGTCGGGTTCCCCGCCTCGCTCGCGCTCACCGTCGTGCCCGGCGTGCTCGCCGCCTTCGGCAGGGAGCGGCCGGGGGTGCGGGTGGAGATGCGCGAGCTGACCACCACGCGGCAGCTCCAGGCGCTGCGCGGCGAGCGGATCGACGTCGGGCTGCTGCGCGAGACAAGGGAGGCGGAGGGGCTGGACGTGGTGCCGCTGCTGGCCGAGGAGGTGGTGGCCGTGCTGCCCTCGGCCCACCGCCTCGCGTCGCGGCGGCGGATCGAGGTGGCCGACCTGGCCGCCGAGCCGTTCGTGTTCTTCCCCCGCGAGCACGGCCCCGGCTTCCACGACAGGCTGCTCGGGCTGGCCAGGGCGGCCGGCTTCGAGCCGAGGGTGGCACAGCGGGCGGTGGAGTGGCAGACGGTGGCAGGCCTGGTCGCGGCCGGTCTCGGCGTGAGCCTCGCTCCCGCGGGGGTGAGCTCGGTACGGCCCGCGGGCGTGGTCTACCGGCGGCTGGCGGGCGCGCCGACGACGACGGTGGCACTGGCCTGGCGGCACGGCATCAGGGACCCGTTGGTGGAGGCCTTCGTCCGCCTGGCCGTCGCCTCCGGGGCGGCGCTCAGCTGATCGACGAGGCGGCCAGCAGCACCAGGACGAACGTGGTCACGCCCACCACCCCGTGCGCCAGCACGGCCAGCAGCGGAAAGCGCTGCTCGGCCCCCCTCGCGTGGCGGCCGGCGCCGAGCCACCTGGTGAACATCGTGAAACCCAGCAGCGCGGAGACCCCCAGCACTGCGAAGGCCAGCCAGGCCAGCAGCCGCTGCCCGGTCACCAGGTGCGCCACCCAGCAGGCCAGGGCGGAGACCGCGAGCGCGGGGTGGGAGAAGATCAACGTCACGGGGAAGCGGGTGACCTTCGTCGCCTGCTGCCGCAGGCCGCCCCCCGACAGCCACAGGTACAGCAGATAGAAGCCGATCAGAGCGTTGAGCACCCACGCCGCGACCGCGACAAGATCCATCCGGCCTCCCCTGCGTCCCCATCCCTGCCGCCACGGTATGCACAAAGGGCCACGTACGTCCCCTGATACATCAAACTGCTTATAACGCCCCTCACCCCGGATCGTCGGTGGCGTGTGCCAAGGTAGAGGAGTGCGTCGCATCCATCCCGACACAGCAGACGAACCAGACATCTCACAGGCCTACGCCTACCCCGAGCGGCGGCCTTGGCTACGCGTCAACATGGTCGCCAGCGCCGACGGCGGCACCTGGGTCAAGGGGCTGTCGGGCGGCCTGTCCAGCAAGGGCGACCGGCGGATCTTCGGGATCCTGCGCGGCCTGTCCGACGTCGTCATGGCGGGCGCGGCCACGGTCAGGACAGAGGGGTACGGCCCGGCCAAGCCGAGGGAGTCGTGGCAGCCGCTGCGCGAGGGCCGCCCCGCCGCGCCGCCCATCGCCGTGGTGACCCGGCGCCTCGACCTCGACCTGGGCAGCCCGCTGTTCACCGACGCCGAGCCCTACGCCCGGACGATCGTGATCACATGCGCGTCGGCGCCGCAGGACCGCCGTGCCGAGGCGGCCGAGCGTGCCGACGTGATCGTGGCGGGCGACGACAGGGTCGACCTCGGCCAGGCGGTCGCGGCGCTGCGCGAGCGCGGGCTCGACCGGATCCTGTGCGAGGGCGGGCCGCGCCTCAACGGCCAGCTGGCCGCCGCGGGGTTGATCGACGAGCTGTGCCTGTCGGTGAGCCCGATGCTGATCGGCGGCGGCGCGGCGCGCATCCTAAACGGCGAGGCGGCCCAGGTCGGCCTGAGCCTGGCACAGGTGCTGGAGGAGGAGGGCTTCCTCTTCTGCCGATACATCAGGGAGTAGCCATGGACGACGAGCTCGAGCTCCAGCTTGACCTGCCGGTGCTGCCGCCGGTGGCGCCGATGCTGGCCAAGGCGGTCAAGGGCATGCCCAAGCAGAACGGCTCGCTGTTCTACGAGCCGAAGTGGGACGGCTTCCGCTGCATCATCTTCCGCGACGGCGACGAGGTGTTCCTCGGCAGCCGCAACGAGCGGCCTTTCACGCGCTACTTCCCCGAGCTGGTCGAGGCGGTCAAGGCCGAGCTGCCCGACAAGTGCGTGGTCGACGGCGAGATCGTGCTGCGCAGGGGGCAGGAGCTCGACTTCGAGGCGCTGCAGCAGCGCATCCACCCCGCCGCCTCCAGGGTGAAGATGCTCTCCGAGCAGACCCCCGCCTCGTTCGTGGCCTTCGACCTGCTGGCACTGGGGTCGGAGTCGCTGATGGCGACACCGTTCGCCGAGCGGCGGGCGCGGCTCGAGGGGCTCTTTCCCGAGGCCGGCGGCTCGATCAGGCTCACCCCGGTGACCGACAGCGACGAGCGGGCGGCCGAGTGGTTCGAGATGTTCGAGGGGGCGGGGCTCGACGGCATCATCGTCAAGCCGGGCGACCAGCCGTACGTCCCGGACAAGCGGACGATGTTCAAGGTCAAGCACGAGCGCACCGCCGACGTGGTGATCGCGGGCTACCGCGAGCACAAGACGGGACCGATCGTCGGGTCGCTGCTGCTCGGCCTCTACGGCCCCGACGGCAAGCTCCATCACGTCGGCGTCGCCGCGTCCTTCCCGATGGCGCGCAGGGCCGAGCTGGTGGAGGAGCTCAAGCCGTACCTCGCCCAACTGGGCGAGCACCCGTGGGGGGAGTGGGCCGACCAGGCGCTGCTGCGGACCGGGCTGCCCGCGGCGACCCCGTCGAGCGGGGGCCAGCGGATGCCGGGGGCGGTGTCGCGGTGGAGCGCCAAGAAGGACCTGTCGTTCATCCCGCTCAGGCCCGAGCTGGTGATCGAGGTGGCCTACGACAGCATGGAGGGCGACAGATTCCGGCACACCGCGCACTTCCGGCGGTGGCGGCCGGACCGGACGCCCGAATCCTGCAACTACGAGCAGCTCGAAAAGCCGATTTCGTACAACCTTGATGACATCCTTGCCCGCTGACCGAAAGATGCGTTATATCTCGATCCATGACGTCACCTCACGGCGATGAGCTGCGCGCGGCCGTCGCGGCGCGCCACGACCTCGGACCCGACTTCGAGGACTCCATCATCGAGTCCTTCCTCGACAAGATGGGCAAGGAGGTCGACCGGCGGGTCGACGAGCGCATGGCCGCCGACGCGGGCCTGGCCAAGCGCGAGCTGAGGCAGCAGCAGAGCGTCGCGGGCATGCGGCTGTCGCTGGCGATCGTCTCGATCGTGATGGGCACGATCGCCACGGTCGCGCTCACCGTCGGGGAGTCCGGCCTGCTGACCTACATGGTCGTGTGGGGCGGCGTCTTCCTGGTCAACCTGGCCTTCACGTTCGGGTCGCCGCGCCGCTAGCCCTCTCGCGTCAAGCAAGCATATGCTTGGTCGCGTGATGGAGTATCGCAACCTCATCGGCGGCAGGCTCGTCTCCGCGGCCGACGGCCGTACCCTCGACTCGGTCAACCCCGCCACCGGCGAGGTCTGGGCGCGGATCCCCGCCAGCGGGAAAGCCGACGCCGACGCCGCGGTGGCGGCCGCCCGCGCGGCGCTGCCCTCGTGGTCGGCGATGCCCGCCCTGGGCAGGGCCCACTTCCTGCGCAAGGTCGCGGCGGTCTTCGCCGAGCACGCCGAGGAACTGGCCAGGATCGAGACCCGCGACAACGGCCGCATCCTTCGCGACACGCTTAACAGGGACCTGCCCGGCATGCGGTTCCTGTGGGAGTTGGCCGCGGGGCAGGTCCTCGACGCCGTCAAGGGTGACACCGTCATCCTCGGCCCCGACAGCCTGGGGCTGACCAGGCGGGAGCCGTACGGCGTGGCGCTGGCGATCATCCCGTGGAACTCCCCCGTCTCGACGTTCTCCGCCAAGGCCGCCTTCGCGCTGGCCGCGGGCAACACCGTGATCGTGAAACCGGCCGAGCAGGCCAGCGCCTCCGTGCTGCGCCTGGGCGAGTTACTGGCCGAGGTGCTGCCGCCCGGCGTGCTGAACCTCGTCTCCGGCATGGGCGAGGACGTGGGCGAGGCGCTCGTACGGCACCCCGGCGTCAACAAGATCAGCCTGACCGGCTCCACGCAGACCGGCATCGCGATCACCCAGGCGGCGGGGATCAAGCCGCTCACCTTCGAGCTCGGCGGCAAGTCGCCCAACATCGTCTTCCCCGACGCCGACCTCGACGCCGCCACCGAGGGCGTCACCGTCAACTCCATCTTCACCGGCAACGCCGGGCAGGTCTGCGTGGCCGGGTCGCGGATCCTGCTCCACCGCGACATCTGGGACGAGATGCTCGAACGGATCACCTCGGCGGCCGCGGGCATCGTACTCGGCGATCCGCTCGACCTGGGCACCACGATGGGCCCCATCGTGTCGGCGGGCCAGTATGAAAGGGTCGCCTCCTACCTGGAGATCGCCGAGAAGGAGGGCGCCGAGCGGGTCTTCGGCGGGACGACCGGCGCCGAGGTGGTGCCAGGGCTGCCGGGCGGCTACTGGGTCGCGCCGACCCTCTACACCGCCACCGACAACGCGCTGCGCGTCTGCCAGGAGGAGATCTTCGGGCCCGTCGCGGTGGCCATCCCGTTCGAGAGCGACGAGGAGGCGTTGGCCATCGCCAACGACTCCGCCTACGGGCTGGCCGCGGGCGTGTGGACGCGCGACCTGGGCCGCGCCCACCGGTTCGTGCGCGACCTCGAGAGCGGCACGGTGTGGGTCAACACCTTCCGGCAGATGCCGCCGGGCCTGCCGTTCGGCGGGGTGAAGGATAGCGGCTACGGCCACGACGCGGTGCTGGAGTACACCAGGGAGAAGGCCGCGATCATCAACCTGTGAAGGGCCCTGGCCACCGACCGAATAAGGTTCTAGATTCGGTCGCATGGCGATCGCACTGACCGAGGAACACAGAGCGCTGGCCGAGTCCGTGCGCGGGCTCGTGGCGCGTGACGCCTCCCACAGGGCGCTGGCGGCGCAGGGAGTGCTGGGACTGCACCTGCCCGAAACGGCGGGCGGGCAGGGGTACGGGCTGGTCGAACTCGCGGTCGCGCTGGAGGAGCTGGGATCCGCGCTCGCCCCCGGTCCCTTCCTGTCCACCGTGCTGACGTCAGCGGCGATCACGTGGTCGGGCCGGTGCGGCTCGCTGCTGCCGGGCCTGGCCGACGGTACGGTCACCGCCGCCGTCGCGCTGGACGGTCACGGGCTCGGCGCGCCGGACGGGCTCGGGCTCGGCGCGCCGGACGCCGACGTGTTCCTGGTGCCGGTCGCGGCGGGGTGGGCGGTGCTGGATCGGGCCTCGGTCCAGACGTCGGCCGTCGAGGGCGTCGACCTGTCGCGGCCGCTGTGGCAGGTGGAGTCGCCGGGCTCGTGGGAGGTGCCCGCGTCGCGGGTGCTGGGCGCGGTGCCGGTGCGGGAACTGGCCGCGGTGCTGCTCGGCGCGGAGGCGTGCGGAGTGGCGGCGTGGGCGGTGCGCACGGCGGCCGACCACGCGAAGGTCCGCGAGCAGTTCGGACGGCCGATCGGGCAGTTCCAGGGCGTCAAGCACCGGATCGCGGCGGCACTGGTGGCACTGGAGGAGGCGCGCGCGGCCGTCTGGGACGCCGCCCGCGCCCTGGACACAACCCGCACCCCGGACACCACCCGCACCCAGTCCCCCGCCTCCGCCTCCGTCTCCGACACCGGGCAGGACTCTCGGCATTCGACGGGTCTCCCCGGCACGCTCGGGCCGAGAGGACGGGAGGCCGCGGAGGAGGCTGCGGAGGAGGCTGCGGCGGCGCTCGAACCGGCGGTGCGGCTGGCGGTGGGGGTGGCGGCGGTGCTCGGGCCCGACGCGGCCGTGCGGTGCGCGGCCGACGCGATCCAGGTGCTGGGCGGCATCGGCTACACCTTCGAGCACGACGCCCACCGCTACTACCGGCGCGCGCTGTCGCTTCGCATGCTGACCGGCGACCCCGGCGTGTGGGCCGAGGAGGTCGCGGACCTGGCCATCGGCGGGGCGCGCAGGACCATGGAACCCGACCTGCCCGCCGAGGCCGGCCCGCTGCGCGAGGAGATCAGGACGCTCGCCGAGGGTCTGGCACGGGAGGAACCGCCGGCCAGGCTGGGCAGGTTCGCACGCGAGGGCTGGATCATGCCCCACCTCCCCGAGCCGTGGGGACGCGCCGCCTCGCCGCTGGAGCAGGTGATCATCTATCAGGAGTTCAAGGGGCTCGGGCGGCCCAACCTCGGCATCGCCGCGTGGGCGGTGCCGTCCATCGTCCGGTACGGCACGCGCGAGCAGCAGGACCGTTTCCTGCCCAGGACGTTCACCGGCGAGATCGTGTGGTGCCAGCTGTTCAGCGAGCCGGGAGCGGGCTCGGACCTGGCGGGGCTGTCGACCAAAGCGGTGCGGGTGGAGGGCGGCTGGTCGATCAGCGGGTCGAAGATCTGGACGTCGCTCGCGCAGTACGCGCACTGGGGCATCTGCCTGGCCCGCACCTCGCCCGGCAAACCGAAGCACGACGGGATCACGTACTTCCTGGTGGACATGTCATCGCCAGGGGTGACCGTACGGCCGTTGAAGGAGATCAACGGAGAGGAGATCTTCAACGAGGTCTTCCTCGACGACGTGTTCGTGCCCGACGACCTGGTCGTCGGTGAGGTGGACGGCGGCTGGCGGGTCGCCCGCGACACGCTGTCGCACGAGAGGGTGGCGCTCGGGGACTCCTGGGGCCCCGGGTCGCAGCACACGGACATGGTGAAGCTCGTCCAGCGCCTGCCCCGCCTGCGGCAGGCACAGCTCGAGCAGGCGGGACGGCTCTGGGCCGAGGGGCAGGCGATCTCGGCGCTGGGACTGCGGGTGACGCTGTCGCAACTGGCGGGGACGGACTCGGGGACCGCCTCCAGCGTGCGCAAGCTACTGGGGATGCGGCACGCGCAGGCGATCTCGGAGTTCTGCTGGTCGCTGGCGCCGGCCGATCCGCACTGGAACCGGATGATCCTGACGACGCGCGCGTTCACGATCGGCGGAGGGACTACCGAGGTCCAGCTCAACATCGTCGCCGAACGCGCCCTCGGCCTCCCCCGCGACCCCTGACGACCCCGAACCCCGCACGAAATCCGCCCGCTACTGGCTGGCGTCGCGGCTCGGGCACACAAAGCCCCGAGGTCCTCGACCCCTGAGCCGCCCGCCGCACCAGCGAGGCAGACCATCCCCCTGGGAGCCAAGGCCCTCCTTCCCGCTGGGTGGCGAGCCTCTTCCGGGTGACCAGCACGCCCGCTCGAAGTCACAGCCCTCCCCCACTGCGGCGGCCGACGTCCTTCGGGGATCGCCACCGCCACTCAAGTCAGGGGTAGTACGCGTGGGCCAGGTGGGCGTAGACGATGGTGTTGTCCTTGTAGCTGTGTGCCCGCCGGTCGAACACGCCGCCGCATGTCACCAGCCGCAGTCCGGCGTACTTCACCTTCCCGAACACCTTCGTGCTGGGAAAGACCTTCTTGGCCACCTGCTCCACCCGGTCCACCACGAAGATCGCCACCGACCGGTCGGCCCGCATCACCTGCACCTGGTCCCCACGCTTGATCGCCCGCAGGTTCGCGAACACCGCGGGGCCGGTCCGCGTGTCCAGGTGCCCGGTGATCACCGCCGCCCCCCGCGCCCCAGGCACCGGCGCGTACCGGTACCAGCCTGCCACGTTGGGGTGGTCCAGCGGCGGGTTCTCGATCGCGCCCTTCGCGTCGACCCCCAGCTCCATCAGCGGCGCCGACACACCGAGCTTGGGGATGTACACGGCCGTCGGCCGAGCCGTCCGCATCGGCTTGGCCGCCCTCCCGACCAGCACCTCGGGCGGCTCGGTCAGCGACGGCGCACCGACCTTGGGCAGCGCCGAGGAGGCCGTGGCGGAGACGGGCACCGGCTCGGGCGCGCCGCCCACCATGCCGGTGACGCCGAACCAGATCAGGGCGAGTCCGGCGAGCGACACCAGCACGGCCCCCGCCATGATCAGCTTGTGCCCAGGCGGCTTAGCCACTCCGCCGTTCCGAGGCGCCGCGCCGTACCGCGAAACCCGCCAGCCCCGCTCCGGTCAGCAGGGCCGCGCCGCCGGCGGCGAACGGCCACATGGGGTGACTGGGGGCGAGCCCGCCCGCGCCGGTCTGCGGCGGTCCTTCGGGGATACGGTGCTTGTTCTCGTCCACGGGCTTCCACGGCGCTTCGGGTCGCGGCGGCTCGGCGGGACCCGATGACCAGGTGTCCTGCGGGGCGGGCGCGTTGGACCACGTGTCCTGGGGCGCGGGCGCGTTCGACCAGGTGTCCGAGGGGATGGGGACCTTGGACAGGATGTCGTCGGGGTTCGGCAGGTGCGGCGGCCTGACGTCGGGCTGCCACGGATCGCCAGGGTCGCCGCCCTGGACGGGGTCGTCCTCGCACGCCAGGACGAGCAGCTTGCAGTCGCCGGCCATGGCGGTGCCCACGCCCGCCACCATGGTCACGCCGCCGACGATGAAGGCCGTCACCGCTCCCGCGGCGGCGAGCCGTCGTGCTGATGCCATAGCCATAGTCCGAGAGCCTCCCGAACTATTGGACCAGGCGTCAAGTAATGTGATTCAAGTGATACAAGTCACTCATCCCTGGCCTTGCTGGGCTGCACGCGCTTCGGCTCGCCCGGCATCTTGGGATAATTCGGCGGGTACGGCATGTCGCCGCGTTCGTCCTTGTCGTACCGCTCCAGGAGCGTCTCGATCGAGAAGGCCCGCTCGTCGATGTCCCTGTGCACGTCACCGAGCCTGGCGAAGCGCTCGGGCATGGTCCTGATGTCGAAGTCGCCGGGCTCGGCGTCGGAGAGCTCGTCCCAGGTGAGCGGCGCGGAGACGGGGGCGTGCGGCTTGGCGCGCACGGAGTAGGCGCTCGCGATCGTCCTGTCCCTGGCGTTCTGGTTGAAGTCGATGAACACCCGCTCGCCGCGCTCCTCCTTCCACCAGGCGGTCGTCACCAGGTCGGGATCGCGGTCCTCGATGGCCCTGGCCAGCGCGATGCCCGCGTGCCGTACCTCGACGAAGTCCCAGCGGGGCTCGATCCTGACCGCGATGTGCACGCCCCTGTTGCCCGAGGTCTTCACGAAGCCGGTCATCCCTGCCTCGGCCAGCACCTCGCGGGCCAGGAAGGCGGTACGGCGGGCCGCGTCGAACTCGAGGCCGGGCTGCGGGTCGATGTCGATGCGCAGCTCGTCGGGGTGCTCGACGTCGGCGGCGCGCACCTGCCACGGGTGGAAGTCGATCGTGCCGAGGTTGGCGCAGTAGGCGATCGCGGCCACCTCGGTGACCCTGAGCGCGTCGGCCGTCCGCCCGCTGGGGAAGGTCACGGTGACGGTCTGCAACCAGTCGGGGTGCTTGGCGGGCATCCGCTTCTGGTAGATGGCCTCGGTCTCGACGCCGTCCGGGTGCCGTTTCAGGTGGGTCGGGCGGTCCTGCAGCGCCCGGAGGGCGCCTTCGCCCACGCTGACGTAGTACTCGACCAGCTCCCGCTTGGTGGCTCCGATCTGCGGGAAGTACACCTTGTCGGGATTGGTGACCTTGACGGTACGGTCCCCGACCTGCAGCTCGATGAAAGGCGACGCCATGGGCTGAACCTACCCCGAATCCGCTCATGACGCCCTTTGACCGGGCCGATCGACCGACGACCGGGGAGGAGCGGGTGGGTCCGTCCTGGAGTGCCACGGTGGCGGGACCGAGCACTCGACAGGACGAACCGACGACCGCCCGCCTTCACGCCGCTCCGGACGCTGGCGCATCGTCCGGCCGGCTTCGCGGGCCGTCTGCGCGCAGTACGGGCATAGCTGCGCAGCGGCGACGACCCCAGGCGAGCGGTCTCACCCCTCTAGGGAGGTGAAGTCCACCCCCACACCGACAAAGACGCAGATACACCCCAAAAAGGATGCTTCGCGCGAGTGATTTTTCCGTGCCGCATAAGGTGGACGCATGAACAAGGTGGTCAAGAGCGAGGCCGAATGGCGCGCGCAGCTCACTCCCGAGGAGTTCCACGTCCTCAGGGAGGCGGGCACCGAACGACCCTTCAGCGGAGAGTACGTCGACAGCAAGACCGAGGGCGTCTACTCCTGCCGCGCCTGTGGCGCCGAGCTGTTCAGGTCCGACGCGAAGTTCGAGTCGCACTGCGGCTGGCCGAGCTTCTTCGAGCCGTCGGAGACCGAAGCGGTGACGCTGATCGAGGACCGCACCCACGGGATGGTCCGCACCGAGGTCCGCTGTGCCGCCTGCGACTCCCATCTGGGTCACGTCTTCCACGGCGAGGGCTACCCGACCCCCACCGACGACCGCTACTGCATCAACTCGATCTCGGTACGGCTCGAGCCCAAGGAGTAGCGTCAGTCGGTCTCGGGGTGGGTGACGCGGCAGTCGCCGTCGTCGGGGCCGAGGACGTTGGCCAGAACGGGATTGCCGTTCTCCCCCGACTCGGCCTGGACGAAGACGACGGGCCTGTCCTCACCCGTCTCCCGCAGATACTCCAGCCCCCGCTCGCACAGCGTGATCGCCTGCGCGGAGTTGTGCGCCGACTCCGGCAGGTCCGTGTAGATGCGCAGATACCCGCCCACGGTCCGGATGTCCTTGAGGCGCTTGGCCGCCTTGTCACCGGCGCCCCAGCGCTTCTCGAAGTACTCGGCCGCCTTGGCGTCGGTGTGCTCGGACTTCTTGCCCGCGCCCGAGGCGGGGGCGGCCGGCGGCGCAGGGGGCGAGCTCACCGCGGCGGTCGCCGCGCTCGCCACCGCCCTGCCGGCCCCTCCCGCCGCCTCGGCGACGGCGGAGGGCGTGCCCCTCGTGAAGGGGATGACGGTCATGGTGCCGGCGGCCTGCTGCCCGCGCTCCCGCCCGAACATCCCGCCGCCCGCTGCCAGTCCGACGACTAACAGCGCCGCCCCTGCGACCGCCCCCTCCAGCGCCCACGGCCTGCGCGTCCTCTTGCGCCGCCGCCCACGCCTCCCGCGCCTGGAGCGTGCCAGGCCGCCGCCCTCATCCACCCTTTGCCTCACTACGACAGGGGATTTGGCCTGATTATGACAAAGGAACGGCGATCAGTCCCGGAAGACGGCAGATCCGGCAGGCCGACGCCTTTACAAAGTAAGTGAAGCACGGATCAGGGCAGGGCGGTGATCAGCTCACCCACCGGCTTGCGGACCCCGGTGTAGAACGGCACCTCGATCCGCGTGTGGCGCCTGGCCTCGGCGCCGCGCAGATGCCGCATGAGGTCGACGATCCGGTGGAGCTCGTCGGCCTCGAAGGCCAGCATCCACTCGAAGTCGTTGAGCGCGAAGCAGGCCACCGTGTTGGACCTGACGTCGGGGTACTCGCGGGCCATCATCCCGTGCTCGGCGAGCATCGTGCGCCGCTCGCCGTCGTCGAGCAGGTACCACTCAAGCGACCGCACGAAGGGGTAGACGCACACGTAGCCCCTCGGCTCCTCCTCGGCCAGGAAGGCGGGGACGTGCGACTTGTTGAACTCGGCGGGCCTGTGCAACGCCATCGCCGACCAGACCGGCTCGCTCAGCCGCCCCAGCGTGGTGCGCCTGAAGCGCGAATAGACGTCCTGCAGGTCCTCGGCCGTCGGCGCGTGCCACCAGAACATGTAGTCGGCGTCGGCGCGGAAGCCGGCCACGTCGTAGCAGCCGCGCGTCACGACGTCCTTGCCCTCGGCCTGTTCGAGCAGCTCGTTGACCTCGTCGGCCATGCCCTCGCGGTTGCTCGGGCACTGCTCGGTGGCTTTGAACACCGACCACATCGTGTAGCGGATCACCTGGTTAAGGTCGCGGGCCTTGGGCCGCTGGGTCGTCCCCTCAGTCATGCGGTCATTCTCCCCTGTCACCCAGGTGGTCGAGTATCCGGGCCGCGGCCGTACGGGCGGTCGAGACGCACGCGGGCACGCCGAGCCCGTCGTAGGCCGCGCCGCAGACCGCCAGCCCCGGCTCGACGGCCACGGCCGCGCGGACGCGGGCCACGCGGTCGAGATGGCCGACGTTGTACTGCGGCAGCGATCCGCCCCACCTGCTGACGCGGCTGTCGATGGGCAGCCCGCGCACGCCCACCACCTCGGCCATCTCGGCCGTGGCCAGCGAGACCAGCTCGGCGTCGTCACGCTGGAGCACCTGCTCCTCGCCGATGCGGCCGATGGAGCAGCGCACCAGGACGATCGAGGGGTCGGATTCGACCAGGTGCGGCCACTTGACCGAGGTGAACGTCGCGGCCTTCACGGCGCGGCCCTCGACGGGCGGCACCAGGTAGCCGCTGCCGGTGGGCGGCGTGGGGAAGGCGGCGGCCGGGTAGGCGAGGGTGACGATGGCCATGCTGGAGTACTCGATCCTGGCCAGCTCGGCGGCGGCCTTCGGCACCGCGTCCGACAGCAGCCTCGAGGCGGGCGTCGCCGGCACGGCGATGATCACCGCGTCGGCCTCGACGGTCTCGGGCCTGGGGACGGGCCCGGTGACCAGAAGCCAGCCGTCCTGCGTGCGCCGCAGCTCCCTGACCGTCACGCCGGTCCTGATGTCGGCGCCCGAGGCCTTGGCCACGGCCTCGGGCAGCCTGCCGAGGCCGCCGCGCAGGCTGGTGAAGACGGGGCCCGCGTCCTTGGGCGTCTCGTCCACGATGTCCCTGACGGCGCCCAGCAGCGACCGCTCCGAACGCGCGGCGGCGGCGATGCGGGGCATCGTCGCCTCCAGCGACAGCATGTCGGCCCGGCCCGCGTAGACGCCGCCGAGCAGCGGCTCGACCAGCCGTTCGACGACCTCGGAGCCCATCCGCGCCCTGATGTAGGAGGCGACGGACACGTCGGTGCGCACCAGCGTCGCGGGCAGCAACTGGTCGAGCGGCACCCTGATCAGCCCGCCGGGCGAGATGATGCCCGACCTGGCCAGCTCGGTCAGGTCGCCGGGCACGCCCATGACCTGACCCTTCGGCATCGGCCTCAGCGCGCCCCTGGTGTAGACGGCCGCCTGGGTGGTGCCGGGTTCTGCCAGGTCGGCGCCCAGCCCGACCATCCTGGCCAGTTCGATGCCCTCGGGCCGTCTGGCCAGCATCGACTCGGCGCCCTCGTCCGCGCTGACGCCCGCCACCTCGGAGGCGCGCAGCTTGCCGCCCACCCTGGGACCGCCCTCGAGAACGGTCACCCGCACCCGCTCGCCGCCGCCCTGCCTGAGGAACCACGCCGCGGCCAGCCCCGAGATGCCGCCGCCGACGATCACTACATGCCGCTGATTCCCTTCCACGTCTCCTGACGCTACCGCCTCATGCCCCCGCCTCCGCGAGACGGTAGGAGCTGACGGCGAACGGCCGCTCGTGGTCGGCGTCGACGTGCTCGCCCACCTTGCCCAGCATCGGGTCCCCGTCGAGGAACCTGTGGAGCCTGCGCGCCTCGGGCCACGGGTGCGTCGCGACCAGCGTGCCGCGCGGCGACAGGAACGAGCGCAGCCGTTCGGAGGCCAGCCGCAGCCGTTCCTCCCTGCCCACGTAGTAGAGCGTCTCGGCGCAGAAGACCAGGTCGAAGCGGCCCCCAGGGTCCTGGTTGAGGAAGTCGACGGCGGCGAAGGCGGCTCTGCCTTCGGCCCTGGCCGCCGCCCTCTCGACGGCGCGCTCGGAGACGTCCACGCCCACCACGTCCGCCTCGGGGTAGGCGTCGGCGGCCAGCAGCGTGAAGGTGCCCTCGCTGCACCCCACGTCCAGGATCCTACGGAAGTCGCCGCCGCCCACGCTTCTGAGCGTGGCGTCGTACTTGGCCGCCTCGTAGGGGTCGACGGAGTGCCGCCACGGGTCGGGTTTGCGGTGGAACCAGTCGAAGTACCGCTGCAGGAAGCGGCCCTGCCCCTGCGCCGGAAGCAGTGACATCGTGCGGAAGAACATCCTGTGAAGCCTGTCAGGAAGCGTACGCATGACTCCAGCCTGTGCGACGCGAGGCCGAGATCGTCATCCCCGAGGATGATTTCGCGTCCGGGACCAGGGTGCTGCCGTGATCGGGAGGAGTGCCGAACGTGACGACTTCGTGACGGCATAGCGCGGACCGCGGCCGTCTCACGGATATGAGCAGATTTCGGTACAGCATGGCGTTAACCGCGGCAGGCGCCGCGCTCGTCCTGTCCGGCTGCGGCGGCGGAGCCTCGCTCAACCGGACGGACTCGGCTGGAGCGGCGCCCGCCGCCGCGCCCGCCCAGAAGGAGAGCGCGGCGTCGGCCGGAAACTCCGGCCAGTCACCCGGCAAGCAGATCACGATCGCGCCCGAGCAGCGCTCGATCATCTACGTGTCGGAGATGACGGTCCGCGCCAAGGACGTCACCAAGGCGGGCGAGCAGTCCAAGCAACTGGTCACGGGAGCGGGCGGCTACCTGGCCAACGAGCAGTCCGACGCCTTCGAGGGCAGTGAAGGCAGTTCCACGCTGGTCTTCAAGATCCCGCCGACGGCGTACCAGGGCCTGCTCGACCGGCTGGGCAAGGAGCTCGGCAAGCGGGAGTCGCTGCGGCAGAACACCAGTGACGTGACCGAGGAGGTCGCCGACGTCGCCAGCCGGCTGAAGTCGGCCGAGCAGGCGCTGGCCTCCATGCGCACGCTGCTCACCAAGGCCACCACCGTCGGCCAGGTGATCGAGGTCGAGCGGGAGATCGCCACGCGCGAAGCGGAGCTGGAGTCGCTGCAGGCCAGGCAGAAGGCGCTCACCTCGCAGGTGTCGATGGCGACCCTGACGCTGCGGCTGATCGGACCCGTGGCGACCGTGGTCGAGCCCTCGGACGAGCCCGCGGGCTTCCTCGGCGGCCTCAAGGCGGGGTGGTCGGCGCTGGTGAGCTTCGTGAAGATCCTGCTGACCGTGATCGGCGTGCTGCTGCCATGGCTGGTGCTGATCGTGCCGGTGGTCGTCGGCATCCTGATCCTGGTACGGCGCGGCCGTGCCCGCCGCCCGGCCGCCCAGACCAGACCCGCCGCTCCCCCCGCTCCCGTGAACCACGGCGGTCCACCACCATGGCCCCGGCCCGACAACGACGTCCCGGCGGCGCACGGAGCGCAGAGCCGCCGCCCGGAGCCCGAGCAGGACGTTCCGGCGGCGCACGGGGCACAGAGCCGCCCGGAGCCCGAGGACGACTCCCCCGCGTCCTGACGGCCGCGCAGGCCGGCGAGCAGCCACCCGTCCGCGTCGTCAGGCCGAGCCTGGAGCGGCTACGCCTCCGACGTGAAGGAGTGGACCAGGTCCGTCAGCCTGCGCAGCTGGTCGGGGTCGGTAGAGGGCAGCACCCCGTGGCCGAGGTTGAACACGTGGCCCTCGGCGGCGCGCCCGCGCTCCAAGATCTGCCGCGCCTTGCGCTCGACGGCCTCCCACGGGGCCAGCAGGATGGCGGGGTCGAGGTTGCCCTGCAGCGCCTTCCCCGGGCCGACCCTGCGCGCGGCCTCGTCGAGCGGCACCCGCCAGTCGACGCCCACGACGTCAGGCCCCGCCTCGCCGAGCACGCCGAGCAGCTCGCCGGTGCCCACGCCGAAGTGGATGCGCGGCACCTCCGACACCGCCGCGAAGATCCGCTCGGTGTACGGCATGACGTACTCGCGGTAGTCGTCGGGCGCGACCGCGCCCACCCACGAGTCGAACAGCTGGATCGCCGAGGCGCCCGCGCCGATCTGGACCCTGAGGTGCTCGATGACGATGCCGGTCAGCCGGTCCATGAGCGCGTGCCACAGCGCGGGCTCGCCGTACATCATGGCCTTGGTGTGGTCGTGGTTCTTGGAAGGACCGCCCTCGATCAGGTAGGAGGCGAGGGTGAAGGGCGCGCCGGCGAACCCGATCAGCGGGGTGCCGCCCAGCTCGCCCACCAGCGCCCGGATCGACTCGGTGACGTACGGCACGTCGTCGGGCTCCAGCGGGCGCAGCACCTCGAGGCCCGCGTGGTCGCGGATGGGGTCGGCGATGACGGGGCCGACGCCCGGCTTGATGTCGAGGTCGACGCCGATGGCCTTGAGCGGCACGACGATGTCGCTGAAGAAGATGGCCGCGTCGACGCCGTAGCGGCGGACCGGCTGCAGGGTGATCTCGACGATCAGGTCGGGCCGCGCGCACGCGGTCAGCATCGGCACGCCCTCGCGCACCTTGAGGTACTCGGGCAGGGACCGCCCGGCCTGACGCATGTACCACACAGGGGTGTGCGGGACGGGCTGGCGGCGGCAGGCGCGCAGGAAGGCGGAGTCGGCGAGATTCACCGTTCAAGGGTGCCACGCGATGGTGGTGGTCGCTCCACCGGCGCTTATCGGAAACATACGCATGCCATACCTAAAGTCACGATCAGGAGTCGAACATGAGGTTTAGAGCACTTCATCCCTTTAGCGCGGGCGCGCCGACCGGACAAGGCCCCGCCATCGGCGCGGCCCGGGTACAGTTCCTGTCACGGTCACCCCGAAATCCCCTCTCGACTGGACCAAATGTTCGCCAATCCACCGCGCGTCATCGATTACCGCCCCACTTTCAGGACACGCCGAGCGCGTTGCGCGGAATTGTCAGCGCGGCATGCCAACGTCGGAGCCACGTCCGCTAAGAAAGGCTCCGTACCGATGACCGCGTTGTGGAGTTCCCCCGAGCGCCGCAGTGAGCACTGCCCGTCATGCACAGGCGAGAGGCTCTTCGAGCAGCCGCCATGCGTGGAGGGACACCAGGCGTGCCCGGAGTGGGCGTGCCTGGAGTGCGGCCACGCGCTGCTCGTCGCTCCCTTCGAGCAGGCGGGCTCCGCCGCTCGTCCGCTGACGGTCGCGGCTTGATCGGCCCCGATGAGCACCCCCGTGGTCCCCATGCGACCCTCCTCGACCTACGCTTCGGCTATGA
This sequence comes from Nonomuraea sp. NPDC049152, assembly GCF_040648355.1. Classification (NCBI taxonomy): domain Bacteria; kingdom Bacillati; phylum Actinomycetota; class Actinomycetes; order Streptosporangiales; family Streptosporangiaceae; genus Nonomuraea; species Nonomuraea sp. NPDC049152. The sequence continues at coordinate 123,930 of NZ_JBEZDO010000029.1, forward strand.
CCATCGGTGACGCGCCACCGGCCCCCGCCTCCTTCAGGCGAGCGGTCGAGAGCCTGCGCGCGGCCGAGGTCAGGCCGGAGATCGAGCTGGAGGACCTGCCCGCCCCTCAGCGGCTGGCGCCGTTCTCCGCGGCCATCGGCGCGTCGGTCTACCGCGAGGACGAGGAGCTGGCGATCGGCAGGCTGATCCTGCTGTTCGACCCCGACGGGCAGCGCGGCTGGGAGGGGCAGTTCCGCCTGGTCGCCTATGTCAGGGCCGACATGGAGCCGGAGATCACCTCCGATCCGCTGCTGGGTCCCGTGGTGTGGAGCTGGCTGACCGAGGCGCTCGACTCCCGCGAGGCGGGCTACCGCGCGGCGGGCGGCACGGTGACCCGTGCGGTCTCCGAGGGATTCGGCGACAAGGCCGACGACCCCGTCTCCACCGAGCTGGAGCTGCGCGCGTCGTGGTCTCCCGCCGAGGAGGATCTCTCCGGCCATGTCGCCGCCTGGTGCGATCTGATGTGCCTGGCGGCCGGCATTCCACCGCTACCACCTGACGTGGCCACGATGCCGCGCCGACGCGAAGATCCGGAGTCCACCAGGCCGTGACCGAACGTAGTGAGGGCACCAGCAGGCGCATCAGCCCGGCTCATGAGGCCGACGGAGGAGACCTCCAGAGCCCGGAGAACACCGTCGTTCCCCTTCTCGAGCCACGGGAGGGGATCCCGCCCGTCATCGCCTCGGAAGAGGAGCTGACCAGGGCGATCGAGGAGTTCGCCAAGGGCAGCGGCCCTGTGGCGGTCGACGCCGAGCGCGCCTCGGGCTACCGCTACGGCGGCAGGGCCTACCTGGTGCAGCTGCGCCGCGCGGGCGCGGGCAGCGCGCTGATCGACCCGATCGCCTGCCCCGACCTGTCCAAGCTCGACGAGGCGGTGGCCGACGCCGAGATCGTCCTGCACGCCGCCTCGCAGGACCTGCCGTGCCTGGCCGAGATCGGGTTCAGGCCGCGGCGGATGTTCGACACGGAGCTGGCCGGGCGGCTGCTCGGCTACGAGCGGGTGGGTCTCGGCACGATGGTCGAGACCGTGCTCGGGCTGCGCCTGGAGAAGGGGCACTCGGCGGCCGACTGGTCGACCAGGCCGCTGCCCGAAGACTGGCTCCGCTACGCGGCTCTCGACGTCGAGGTGCTGGTGGAGCTGCGTGACGTGCTCCACGACGAGCTCGTCGACAGCGGCAAGCTGGAGTGGGCGCAGGAGGAGTTCGCCGCGGTGCTCGCGACGCCGCCGCCAGCGCCGCGCTCCGACCCGTGGCGGCGCACCTCGGGCATCCACAAGGTGCGCAACGTCAGGGCGCTGGCGATCGTGCGCGAGCTGTGGACGATGCGCGACCAGATCGCCCGCGACGGCGACATCGCGCCGGGCAGGGTACTGCCCGACGCGGCCATCATCACCGCGGCGCTGGAGATGCCGCGCACCAAGAAGGCGCTGACCGACATCACCGCCTTCACCGGCCGGGCCGCCCGCCGCCACATGGCGGCCTGGCTCGACGCCGTGCAACGCGCCCGCACGCTGCCCGACTCCGAGCTGCCCGCGCCGAGCACGCCAGGCGACGGCCCTCCACCCGCCAACCGCTGGCCCGACCGCGATCCCGCCGCCGCCACGCGGCTGGCCGCGGCCCGCTCGGTGGTGGCCGCGCTGGCCGACGAGCACCGCATGCCGACGGAGAACCTCCTGCAGCCCGACGCGGTGCGCAGGCTCACGTGGGAGCCGCCCGCCGAGATCACCGAGGAGGCGGTCGTCGAGCGGCTGCGCTCGCTGGGCGCCCGCGAGTGGCAGCTCGGCCTCGTCGGCCACCCGCTGGCCAGGGCGCTCGACCGGCTGGAGACCAAGGGCGCCGTCTAAGCCGCTTGACTGCCACGCTCTCGCCGCCGTACGGTCATCCGGAAAGCGCTTTCCTGAGGAGAGGTCACATGAGCGTGCGCACGATCAGTGTCGCGATGAACGGCGTCACGGGCCGGATGGGCTACCGGCAGCATCTGGTCCGGTCGGTCCTGGCCATCAACGAGCAGGGCGGCGTGACCCTCTCCGACGGCGGCAGGGTCATGCTGCGGCCGATCCTCGTGGGCCGCAGCGAGGCCAAGCTCGCCGACCTGGCCGCCAGGCACGGCGTCGCCGACCACACCACCGACCTCGACGCGGCGCTCGAACAGGCCGACGTCTACTTCGATGCCCAGGTCACGCAGGCGCGCGTCAAGGCGGTGCTGAGGGCCATCGAGGCGGGCAAGCACATCTACGCCGAGAAGCCCACCGCCGAGTCCTACCAGGAGGCCATGGCGCTGGCCGAGGCGGCCGCCGCCAAGGGCGTCAAGAACGGCGTCGTGCAGGACAAGCTCTTCCTGCCCGGCCTGCTCAAGCTGAAGAGGCTGATCGACGGCGGCTTCTTCGGCCGGATCCTCTCGGTGCGCGGCGAGTTCGGCTACTGGGTCTTCGAGGGCGACTGGCAGAGCGCCCAGCGGCCCTCGTGGAACTACCGGGCGCAGGACGGCGGCGGCATCATCCTCGACATGTTCCCGCACTGGCACTACGTGCTGGAGAACCTGTTCGGCGAGGTCGAGTCGGTCTACGCCAAGGCCGTCACGCACATCCCCACCAGGGTGGACGAGCAGGGCGAGCCGTACGAGGCGACGGCCGACGACGCCGCCTACGGCGTCTTCGAGCTGGCCGGCGGCGTCATCGCGCAGATCAACTCCTCCTGGGCGGTCCGCGTCAACCGCGACGAGCTGGTGGAGTTCCAGGTCGACGGCACGCACGGCAGCGCCGTCGCGGGCCTGCGCAACTGCCGCGTCCAGAGCCGCGCCACCACTCCCAAGCCGGTCTGGAACCCCGACCTGCCCGTCACCGCGCGCTTCCGCGACGACTGGCAGGAGATGCCCGACAACGCCGACTTCGACAACGGCTTCAAGATCCAGTGGGAGCTGTTCATCAGGCACGTCGTGGAGGACGCGCCCTTCCCCTACGACTTCGCCTCCGGCGCGCGCGGCGTGCGGCTGGCCGAGCTCGGGCTGCGCAGCTCGGCCGAGGGCCGCAGGATCGCGGTGGCGGAGCTGTGAGGATCGACCTGCCCGGCGGCGCCTACACCCTGAGCGACCCCGTCACCTGGCCGGTCGTCGACCGCCCCGCCACGAGCCGCGTCGTCTACGCCGCCGCGCACGTGGTCGCCGACCCCATGGGCGACAACACCCCCGGCTCCCCCGCCGCGGTCGACTGGGACGCGACGCTGCGCTTCCGCGGGCACCTGTGGTCGTACGGCCTGCGCGTCGCCGACGCCATGGACACCGCCCAGCGCAACATGGGCCTGGACTGGGCCGCCACCCGCGAGCTGATCAGGCGCAGCGCCGCCGCGGCCCGCGCCTTCGGCGACCCCGCCGAGCTGGTGGCCTGCGGCGCGGGCACCGACCACGCGCCCGGCGCCGCCACCCTCGACGAGATCACCGCCGCCTACACCGAGCAGATCGAGACCGTGCAGGCCGCCGGGGCGGGCGTGATCGTGATGGCCTCCCGCCGGCTCGCCCGCGTCGCCGCTGGTCCCGCCGACTACCACCGGGTGTACGGCAAGCTGTTCGGCGTGGCCGACCGGCCGGTCATCCTCCACTGGCTGGGCGAGATGTTCGACCCCGAGCTGGCCGGATACTGGGGCTCGCACGACGTCTCCCAGGCCACCGAGTCCTTCCTCGAACTGATCCACGCCAACGCCGCGATGGTCGAAGGCGTCAAGGTGTCGCTGCTGGACGAGGCGCACGAGGTGGCGCTGCGGGCGGCGCTGCCGCAAGGCGTCAGGCTCTACACCGGCGACGACTTCAACTACCCCTCGCTGATCAGGACGGGCTCGCACGCGCTGCTGGGCATCTTCGACGCCATCGCCCCGGCCGCCGCAGCCGCCCTCCAGGTGCTCGACGCCGCCGAGGCCGCCTGCACCCCCGAGGCCCGCGACCGGCTGCTGGCCCACTACGACGAGATCCTCGCGCCGACCGTCCCGCTGTCGCGCAAGATCTTCGAGACGCCGACGTACAACTACAAGACCGGCATCGTCTTCCTGGCCTGGCTCAACGGCCACCAGGACGCGTTCGCCATGGTCAACGGCGCCCAGGCGGCCAGATCGCTGCCCCACCTGTGCGAGGTGTTCAAGCTGGCCGACCAGGCGGGGCTGCTGGCCGACCCGGAGCTCGCCGTACGGCGGATGCGGGCGCTGCTGGCGGTGAACGGGCTGTGAAGCTGTCTCTCAACCAGTGGACCACCAGGCGGTGGACGGTGGCCGAGGCCGTCGAAGGGTGCGTACGGCACGGCGTCGAGGCCATCGGGCTGTGGCGGCAGGAGGTGGCGGCGCAGGGCCTGGCCGAGACGGTCAAGCTCGTCGGCGACGCCGGCCTGAGGGTGTCGTCGCTGTGCAGGGGCGGTTTCCTGACCGGCGGTTCGCCCGAGGCCATGGCGGACAACAGGCAGGCGATCGACGAGGCGGCCGAGCTGGGCGCGGCCTGCCTGGTGATGGTCGTCGGCGGTCTGCCGGGCGTCCCCGCCGGTCAGGCGCCCGCCGAGGGATTCTCCCGCGACCTGGCGGGGGCGCGGGAGCGGGTGGCCGAGGCGCTGTCCGTGCTCGCCCCCTACGCCGGTGAGCGTGGGGTACGGCTGGCGCTGGAGCCGCTGCACCCCATGTACTGCGCGGACCGGGCGGTGCTTTCCACGCTCGGCCAGGCGCTCGACCTGGCCGAGCCGTACCCGGTGGAGCAGGTGGGGGTCGTGGTCGACACCTTCCACGTGTGGTGGGACCCCGCGGTGTTCGGGCAGATCGCGCGGGCGGGGGCGCGGATCGCGTCGTACCAGGTGTGCGACTTCCTGCAGCCGCTGCCCGCCGACGTGCTGCTGGGCAGGGGGATGATGGGCGACGGGGTGATCGACTTCGCGCCGATCACCCGGGCGGTGCGGGCGGCGGGGTACGAGGGCGACGTGGAGGTGGAGATCTTCAACGCCGACGTCTGGGCGGCCGACCCCGACGCGGTGGTGTCCACGATGAAGGACCGCTTCGCCTCGCTCATCCTCGCGCCCTGACCCCGCCCCGCGATCATCCGCCTGGATCAGTCGGCGATCGAGATCACGCCCGCCGAGCCGTCCACGGTGATCGTCTGTCCGGTGACGATCCGGTGGGTGGCGTCGGCCACGCCGACCACCGCGGGTATCCCGTACTCCCTGGCCACCACCGCGCCGTGCGACATCGAGCCGCCCATCTCCATCACCAGCCCGCCCGCCGTCAGGAACAGCGGCGTCCATCCGGGGTCGGTGGAGGGCGCGACGAGGATCTCGCCGGGCTCCAGGTGCGCGCCGACCGGGTCGAGCACCACCCTCGCCGGCCCGGTGACGGTGCCGGCCGAGGCGGGGGTGCCCGTCAGCGCGCCCTCCTCGGCCGCCGCCCTGACGGCGAGCGCCTCGGGCTCGGTGCCGTCCGACAGCAGCACCCTGGGCACGTGGCGGCGGCGCACCTCCTGCTCGTAGGCCGCCCGCCGCCGGGCCACCAGCTCACCGAGGTATCCGCCGCCCAACGCCGCGCGGACCTCGCGGAAGTCGAGGAAGTAGACGTCGTCGGCCGTGTCGAGCACGCCCTTGGCCACCAGTTCCTCCCCCACGACGCGCATGCTGCGCCGTACCGCGGCCAGGACCTCGACCATGTAGTACTTCGGCAGCTCGCGCAGGCCCCCGAACAGCCTGGTCCTGCGCAGCCCGAAGGCCGCCAGCCGCCCTCGCCACCTGCCCTTGGCCGCCGCCATGGACACGATCGCCCTGACCGCCCGCTCGGCCTCCTCCGCGCCCCTGGCGAACATCGCGTCGGGAGCGAGGTCGGCGCCGTCCAGCCTGAGGTAGTTGGCCAGCACGCCCAGGATGTGCGCGGGCTCGTCGGACCAGCGCGGCATGCCGAGGTCGATCTCGGCGACGCCGCGGTGGCCGTAGCGGGCCAGGAAGCCGTCGATCGCCCGCTGCGCCCTCAGCTCGCCGCGCGCGTGGCGGGCCGCCAGCTCGCTGACCGGCTGCGTCCTGAACGGCTCGGCCGCCTCGGGGTCGGCGCCGATGGCGGTGGCCAGCCGCCACAGCTCGATGTCCATCTCGGTGGTGGGGTTGTGCGGCAGGCTGCGCAGCACGGCCTGCAGCTGGTCGCCCTTGGCGCCCGAGAGCCTGCCCGCCAGGCCGAAGCCCGCGTAGCCCACGAGCACGACCGGCATGATCGAGAAGATCATCGGGAACGTGCCGCGAAGGCAGCGCTCGGCGTGGTCGAGCCGCTGCTCGGCGGTCGCGTCAGGGTCGACGCGCAACCTGGCGTCGAGCGCCTTGCCCAGCCGCCTGGTGTACTCGAGCGCCGCGTGCGGCCTGGCCAGCGCCAGCGCCACCCGCTTGGGCGCGCCGACGCGTCGGGCGACGCGCACCGCCGTACGGATGAAGGGGCGCATGGAGGTGGTGGTGACCGACAGCCGCGGGTCCTCGGCGATCTGCTCGAACACCACGCCCGCGCGCGCCTCGCCGAACGCGAGCGCCCTGGGCAGGATCTTCCTTCCCGCCTTGCTGCGCACGGCGGTGGTGATGTCGAGGAACATCCGCATGCCCGAATCGGCCGCGATCGCCGCGCCCGCGTGCGGGTCGGCGGGCGGGTACCCCGCCATCGTGGTCGCTCCCCCGCTGATCACCTTGAACCCCGCCAGGCCCATCGGCGTGAAGGGGCGCATGACGCCCTGCACGACGTTGACCGAGAAGTAGACGCGCAGGCCGTCTTTGGTGGTCTCGGGCAGGGGGTAGAGCGTGGTGATGGGCCTGGCCTGGGTGAGCCAGAGCGCGCCGTCGGCGTCGATCGCCCACTCGGTGTCCTGGGGCGCGCCGTAGTGGTCCTCCACCTTCCGCCCGAGCGCGGACAGCTCGCGCACCTGGGTGTCGGTGAGGCAGGCCTCCCGCGTGCCGCCCAGCTCGGTGCGCTCGGTGCCGCCGCCCGGCAGGGAGCGGATCGACACCCGCTTGTCGCCGATCCCACGCTCGGTGATCCGGCCGCTCGCCATGTCGACGACGAACCTGTCGGGGTTGACCGCTCCGGACACCACGGCCTCGCCCAGGCCGGGCGCGGCGTCGATGACGGCCTCGTGGCGGCGGCCCGTCACCGGGTTGGCCGTGAACATCACGCCCGCCACCTCGGCGTCCACCATCCACTGCAGGACCACGGCGAGCCTGACCGCCGCGTGGTCGATCCCGTTGGAGGCCCGGTAGGCCACCGCCCTGTCGGTCCACAGCGAGGCCCAGCACCTGCGGACCGCGTCGCGCACCGCCTCTGGGCCCACGACGTTGAGGTAGGTGTCCTGCTGGCCGGCGAAGCTCGCGTACGGCAGGTCCTCGGCCGTCGCCGACGAGCGCACGGCCACGGGGACCCGGTCGCCGAGGCGCGCGTACGCCTCGTCGACGGCCTCGCGCACCTCGTCGGGGACGGGCGCCTCGAGCAGCAGCGCCCTGGCCCTGCCCGCCAGCTCGGCGAGCGTGGCGGTGTCGGCGACCTCGGTCATGGCGAGCTCGGCGATGACGTCCTTCAGTCCCGTGCCCTCGGCGACCCTGTGGTAGGCCTCGGTGGTCAGGCAGCATCCGGTGGGTACGGGGAGGCCTGCCCTCGTGAGTTCGCCCAGATTGGCCGCCTTGCCACCGACGTCGGCGAGCATGCCCGCGTCGATGTCGGCGAACGGTAGTGCGAGCGGTTCGCGTGCGGTCTTCATCTGGCGTTCCCCTTGCCATCAGCCGTGCTTCTCATCCTGTTTGTCAGAAGTGTGCATCGCGGAGAGGGACGAGGGAATGCCTTTGCGTCAAAAAATTCATCAAGTGATGAACTTCTCACCCGTCAGGATGCCGTGGGCTCTTCCGGGCGGACGGGCCTGTGGGGGTCCGGGCATGCCGAAAGGCCCCGCGACGTGCGGAGACGGGTTCAGGAGAGCCGTGCGGAGGGGTTCAGGAGAGGGGGCGGCCGTCGAGGTTCCACGCGGCGTCGACGGGGACGCCGCCGTGGCCGCCCTCGTCGACGTGCCCGTGGTCGGTGGTGACGATCACCGTCCAGCGTTCGTCGGCGTACGTCGCGCGGCTCCTGATCGCGGCGAGCAACCGGCCGAGGAAGGCGTCCTGCAGCAGCAGCGCGTCGGTGTACTCCTGGCACAGCGGCCCGAGGTCGTGGGCGACCTCGTCGGTGTCGCCGAAATATACGAAGGCCAGATCGGGATCCCGCGCGGCCAGGTGCCGCTCGGCCCGCGGTCGAACCTGAGCCCGTCCATCCCGACGACCAGCACCTTGGGCGCGGGTGTCACGAGGCGGCCCGCCCCGAGAACCGAGCCACCCACGCGGCGGCGCCCGGCAGGATCTCCTCGACCGGGGCGACCTGCGGATACCAGGTGCGCTCCCACTCCAGGGAGACCCACCCGTCATAGCCGTGCGCGCGCAGCAGCTCGCCCGCCGCGTCCAGCGGCACCGAGCCCGACCACAGGGGGACGGGGGTGGTGTCGGTCGCGGACACCGCGTCCTTCACCTGGACGTAGGCCAGGTACGGCGTCAGCGCCGCCAGCGTCCGCTCGAGGGGCTCACCGTGCCGCCAGGGGTGCAGCAGGTCCCACAGCGCGACCGCCGCGTCGGGCCTTCCTGTCGCCGCCAGCAGCTCGGCGACGGCCGCCCCCGTGGGCATCTTGTCGTGGGTCTCGACGAAGACCCGCACGCCGAGCGACGCGGCGGTGTCGGCGACCGCCCGCAGGCGGCGGGCGCCGACCGCGGGATCGTCGCCACGCGGGAAGACCCGCACGCCCGGAGCGCCCAGATCGGCGGCGAGCCGGAGGTCGGACAGCAGGGCCGCCACGACGGAGGAGTCGGACGGCTCTGGATCACAGATGCCGACATATCCCGCCAGGGCGGCGATGGCGAGCCCCGCGTCGGCGATCCGCCCGCGCACCGCGTCGCGCTCGGCGGGCGACAACCCGGCGTGCACCCCCGTGTCTGGATGCAGCCGCAGCTCCAGACCCTCGCAACCGCCCTTCGCCGCGACCGCGATCGCCGACTCCAGGCTCTCCCCCGGCATTCCCAGCGTGCTGACCGCCAGCCTCACCCGTGCCTCCTCACGTTCTCCCTCGGCACTCCCAGCGTGCTGACCGTCGGCCTCACCCATGCCTCCTCACGCTCTCCCTGAGCACGACCTCGCCGACGACCCGCTCCACGCGCGTCTCCTCCTCGCCGCCCAGCGCCATGGTCAACGCCTTGGCGCCCATGTCGGCCAGCGGCAGCCGTACCGTGGTCAGGGCGGGGACGTGATCGCGAAGGGTCGTGATGTCGTCGAACCCCGCCACCGACACGTCGGCGGGCACCCCGATCCCGCGCTCGCGGTAGGAGGCCAGCGCGCCGACCGCCATCACGTCGTTGACCGCGAACACGCACGTCGCCTCGCCCGTCTGGCGCGCGGCCGCGTAGCCGCCCTCGCGGTCGAACGCCCCGTGGACGACCAGCGGCTCGGGCAGCCCGAGGGAGGCGAGCGCGTCGACGAACCCGGCGCACCTGTCGGCGGCCGTCAGCAGCCCCGCGGGCCCCGCCAGTACGGCGAAGCGGGTGTGGCCGAGCCCCGCCAGCGAGCGGGCCAGGTCGGCCGCGCCCTGCCTGTTGGCGGGTGCGACGGTGTCGACGTCGAGCAGGTCCTGGCCGACGCAGGCGACCCTGCCGCCGCTGGCGCGATAGCGGGCGAGCTCCTCGCGCAGCCGACCGGTGACGTGGGGGTCGTCGACCCGCGAGCCGGCCAGCAGCACCGCCCGCACGCGCTGGGCGTTGAGCGAGGCGACGTAGGCGATCTCCTGCTCGGGGTCGCGGTGCGTGGCGCCGACCATGACCAGCAGCCCCTGGTCGGCGGCCACCCGCATGGCGCCGTCGGCCAGCGCGGCGAAGTAGGGGTCGGTGAGGTCGTGGACGACGATGCCGATGATGTTGCTGGCCCCGCGGGCGAGCGTCTGGGCCGCGAGGTTGGGGCGGTAGCCCAGCTCGGCGGCGGCCCGCTCGACCCTCGCGCGTAGGGAGGCGCCGACCTGGCGGGTGCTGCCGTTGAGCACGCGCGAGGCGGTGGCAAGGGAGACGCCCGCCTGTCTGGCGACGTCCTCGAGCGTGATCATGACCCCTCCCGGAAAGCGATTTCCAGTCTGTCAGACCGGCGGCCTCCGCGCGATCGTACGGCAACGACGCGACAGCCGCCCTCCCCAGGGGGAAGGCGGCTGCGGGCGCGCGGGGTCCTAGCCGAACAACCAGTCCAGGAGCCCTCCGGAACGCCTGTCCTCGGTGGGCTGCTGGGGCGGCGCGACCGGCTGCTCCGTGGCGGGGGCGGGCGGCGCCTCGGTCGTGGCGGCGGGCGGGGCCTGGGTGGTCGGCTCCGTGGCGGGCTCGTTCTTCGACACCTGCTCCTTGGTGCTCTCGTCGTTGAGCGTGCGCACCGGCTTGGAGCTGGGCTTGGTCGTGGGGGTGCCGATGCGCGCGGTGACCGTGGGCCGCGGCGTCGCCGGCTCCCTGCTCTGCCGTACCCGCGTGGGCTCGGGCGTGGCGCTCTCGGTCGCGGACGACTCGGGGGTCTGGGAGGGGTCCATGACCGGCTCCACGGCGGGGTCGGTCTCGGTCCCCGCCTCCTGGACGGGCGTCTCGGAGACCGCGGGGGCCACCGAGCGGCTGGAGGCGCAGGCCCCGCCCGAGCACGCGTCGCCCCCGGTCAGCATCCAGCCGCCGGCCGCGCCGACCACCACGATGGCCGCCGCGCCCGCCAGCAGGAGCCTGGTGCGCCTGCGCACCTCCCGCGCCGGCGCCTCGCCGTCCTCGGTCCAGCCGGAGCCGAGGAAGCCGCGAGGGGACGACTCGGTGGGAGAGTCGTAGCCCTGGTCGAGGGGAAGGTACTGAGCCTCGGTCTCGGGCACCTCCAGTGCGACCACGGGTGGCGCGTCCATGACCGTCACAAGGGGGATGTCCTCCGCCTCCGCGACGACAGGGGCGGGTGCGGGTGCGGGTGCGGACGCGGAGACAGGCGCGGGGGGCTCCTCCTCCGCGACGACGGCGGGCTGCTCGTCGGTTACGTCCGACTCGGGGGTCCAGCGGTCCGACAGCACGTCACCTGTCAGATCGGGGCTGTCGTTCTCGTCGCGCGCCACGGTGGAACCTCTCTAGTGCTTACGTGATCGCGCACCTTCCTAACAGACTCCCCCACACTTTGTCCGGATATTTCACAAGAACCAGCGATCTAGGGCGCGTATCGAGTCGTGATCAAGTGGTGGTCCGGGTGAGGTGCTTGACCCAGATCATTGAGGCGCGCAGATGGAGGCCGGCGAGGTAGCTG